>JBJEJS010000226.1:0-11870 GCA_051878235.1 Candidatus Cryptobacteroides sp. | reverse complement strand
CGTTCACGAAACTGATGAGGATGTTGTGCTGCGGGAAACTGAAATGCCCTTCGGAAGAGTTCTCCTGAATGACGACAAGTTCAATCTTCCTGCAGGATGTCGCGACGGTTATGACGGATTTTCTCTCCTGCCCGCCGTTCTCCCTGATGTTCAGGTCAACCGTGCCGTCCCCTGAGAATGAGATTGTGCGCTCCGACGGATTCTGGGCGAACTCCACCCAGTCCGAGCCGTCGAGAGTGGCGGTCCAGTCCGTGTTAGAGATGATCCTGAAGGAATGGGAACATTCCGCTGACGCGACCTCCGTTTCAGGAAACTCACAACCCAGTTCCTCCACTGTGATGAATTCAGGCTGCATCACGCAGGAAGTCAGAGCCGCGATAAGCAATATATATGACAATCTGAAGTGTTCCATATCTTTATTCTCCATATTCTTTGTTGTCCAGGGCACCTCCGGAATTGGCCACCTGGTTGGAAGGAATCGGCCAGTAACGGTGGCAAGGCCTTATGTTCTCAAGGAGTCTGGAGCAGTTGTTGTACTGTGTCGTCCTCTCATACCATATCCCCCAGCGCACCAGGTCGAACTTTCTCTGGAATTCCCCGAAAAGTTCCCGGGCATATTCACAACGGATCTCCTCCATCAGCAGTTCGTCCTTCCCTCCGACCTCAACGGTTGAAAGGTCCTGCAGTCCTGCGCGGCGGCGTGTCATATTCAGGTAATGAAGCGACTTTGTCCTGTCTCCGAGCATCAGATGCGCTTCGGCAAGACCGAGGACGGCTCCGGCATATCTGAATATCTTGTAGTTATTGCTGTCCCTTGCATATTTCATATCCCAGCACCAGAATTTGTTCCCGAGCCACGGACATCCGCTCGCCTTTGCGGGAGTGGTGAACCACCTCACGCTCCTGTTGTCCTCCGTCCATAATTCCGGCTCCAGGGAAGGGTCGAAACCGCTCCACCTCCAGGCGAGCGTCCCTGAGCCTCCTCTGGCGGAGGTCGCCCCGTTGGAATATTCTCCTGTCCTCAGGTCAGGTGAATTGTACGGAAGAAGATTCTGATAGACAAACGGGGTCGGACGGGCGCAGGAATAGATGTGCGCGTCATATCCGAGTTCAGGAATCGCGATGCCGTTGTAGAAGCAGTGCACCGAGTCCCTCTGAGGGGCATCCTCGTCCTCGACAAGAATCTGGCGGCGGACAGGAGTGGACCAGGGAGCTATTCCGCCTGTGATCTGGAGTCCGTAAGGCTCATAGACCTGAGGCACTTCCCAGATGGACTCCTTTGTGAATTTCCTGCTGAAAGGCACATCCGAAAGAGGATATTTCGAAAGTTCTCCGTAAATGTCCTCCAGGACCGAGAAGAAGTCAACGGCATCCTGCCACCTCCCGTTCCACAAGGCCATCCGTCCTCCAAGGTACAGTCCCACTGCGGCTCCGATCCTGTAGTCGGTCCCGTCCTCGTAGGTCCTGCGCAGTTCAAGCGCCTTCCTGCCTCCCATCGGCTCGGGGAGGAGATATTCGCGGAGTTCCCCGATGAGCGCGTCCCTTGTGTCCTCTGCGCTCATTCTCGGCAGGGTCGATATCCTCTCCCTGTTCTGTTCCGTGACTTCCTCTGTGTAATAAGGCACATCCCCGAAGGTCGCCGTCAGGACATAATAGTGGAATGCCCTGAGAATGACCGCCTCAGCCTTGAGGGACAGGGCTTCCTCCCCTGTGATGTATCCCCTGACGGCCGCCGTGTCGATGGCATTTGACATCGTGTTCGCGCGTGAGACCCCTGAATAGGCGTTCTGCCACACCACTGTGGCGCAGCCGGGTCTTGACGGGGAGATGCTGCAGATGGCATTGTACTGGTTGGAGACATTGAGGTACATCAGGTCCGTGTGGCACTCGGTCATCTGCCAGAAATTCACATTTGAGAAAATCGAGCGTATCGGAGTGTAGCAGGCGTTCAGACCTGCCTGTATCTCGGAAACATTTCTGTAGAAGTCTTCCCTTTGGGAATAGGAAGTGACCTGTTCCTTCAGGGAACACGATGTTATTGTCAGAAGGCAGGCCAGAGCCGCCATTGTCATTTTTCTTGCTTCCATATTCCTAATAGGTAAGATTGACATTGAGAACGAAGGTGCGTGGACGAGGGAAGGATGCCGTGTCTATCCTGCGTGCGGCGGAGGATGTGGAGACATCGGGGTCAAATCCCGTGTAGTTCTTCCAGAGCCAGACATTCTCCGCACTGAATCCGACCACTATGTTGCGGCACCATTTCACCCTTGCAGGCAGGTTGAACCTGTAACTGACGGACAACTCCTTCACCCTGAGATATGAAGCGTCGTAAATCATCCTGTCGCTTCCCACGAGGTCCTCATAACCTGCGCGCGGGATGTCGGAGTCAGGATTCCGCAACGGATGCCAGGAGTCGAGCATATAGCGGTATTTGTTGTAGGCCCTTGTGCCGCTTCCGCTCCAGAATTCGGACAGGTTGTAGATTTTCCCACCGAGCGAATATGACAGATATGCCTTCAGGGTGAGATTCTTCCAGGTGAAGGTGTTCTGGAAACCTCCGTAGATTATCGGATCGCTGCTCCCCTGGAATACGAGGTCGTTCTGGTCGAGGATGCCGTCGTGGTTGATGTCCATATAGCGGCATTCCCCGAGTGCGGGTGTGGTGTTGGTCGCGTAGGTCTTCGAGATGGCGTTTCTTTCAATCTCATCCTCGCTGTGCCATACTCCTGCATACTGATAGCCCCAAAGTGCGTTCACAGGATAGCCGTTGCGGTAGCCGTAAAGAGGCTGGGTGTTGTTCCTCGGGTTGTAATATGTCCCCACGAGCCTGTCCTCCCCGACATTCTCCACCATCTGCCTGTTGTGCGTCAGGGTAAGCCCCGTCGTCCAACTGAATTTCCGTGTGCTGATGTTCCTGGTCGTGAGCGTGACCTCGATTCCTGTGTTCGTGGTGCTCCCCAGATTTGTGAAATATGTGTCATATCCCGTGGCCTGGTTCGTCTTCATCGCGAGGAGAAGGTCGTATGTCCTTGAATGGTATGCGTCAACCTCCAGGATGAGCCTTTCCCCGAAGGCGGAGAAATCCACCCCGATGTTGTAGGAGTCGGTCGTCTCCCAAGTCAGGTTGCTGTTCGCGAGCCTCGTGGAGTAATAACTGATGGGACGGTAGTCCCCGAGCATCCAGGAACTGCGTGCCGAAGTCAGGGTAGGGATGGACATATAAGGGGATATGGCATCGTTTCCGCTGCGTCCCGCGCTTGCCCTTATGCTCAGGTCGTCAAGCCATTTCGCCCCGCCCATAAAATTCTCGTTCCTGATGTTCCACCGCAGGGCCGCTGCAGGGAAGAATCCCCATTTCCTGTTCTCTGCGAAGTTTGATGCACCGTCAGCCCTCGCCGTCAGGGTTATATAATACCTTTTCCTGTAATTGTAGTTTATTCTTGCGAGGACGGACATCCTTGAACGGATTGTCTCATAGTTGTTCACGGTCAGGTTCCTTTCGTCAGGCAGGCTCCCCATATTCTTTGCCGTGACATTGTCGTCCATATATCCCACGCCTCTCATATAGGTGTAGTCGTAATTCCTGTATTCGGCTGTGAATCCTGCAAGAAGATCGAGATTGTGCTTCTTGTTGAAGGAACGGGTATATGTCAGGGTGCTTTCGCTGAGGTAGTTGTGGTTGATCGCCGTCTCCGATGCCGCTGTCCCTCCTGTGAGGAGCCTCTGCGCGAGAGGAAGGGTGGAAGGGGAGTAGTAGAATCTCCTGCCGAGGTCGTAGTTATATGAGAACTTGGTCACAAATTGCGTGCTCCGCCCAATGAAGAAGCGGATATACGGCATAAGGTTGATGTTCTCCTGATTCTGCACATTGCTGACGGATTTCGCCACTATATAAGGGTTGTCGAACACGGAGCCTCCGGAGGATATTTCAGAGCCGTAGGAATTCCAGGTGTCCTCCTTTGACAGGAGAGGCACGAGGTAGATTGCCGCCTTGTTGTCCGTTCCGGAAATGCTTGCGGATGTCTTGTCCGTCTTCCTGCGGACATAATATACCCTGATTCCGAACCTTACCCACTTTGCCGGATGGCTTTCCACGAGCACCCTCCCTGTCATCCTTCTGAAACCGCTGCCGATGACCACACCCTTCGTGTCATTATAACTGAAGTTGGAGTCAACGCGGGTGACTTTTGTCCCTCCTGAGACAGACAGGTTGTAGTCCTGGTAAACCCCTGTCTGCGAAAGGGTCTTGACCCAGTCGGTCCCCTGCCCGAGGGTTGAGGGGTCAGCGAAATAATAATTGGTCGGAGCGTCAGGGTTGCTTATGCCTCCCGAGTCGAAGAATTTGACCATATTGCAGTATTCTCCGAATTCCGCAGCATTCATCAGGTCAAGTTTCCCCGCGATTTGGGACACTCCTGCCGAAGCCTTCAGCTTTATGCTCAGATTTGAGGATGTCGGGCTGTCCGTTGTGATAAGGATGACCCCGTTTGCTCCCCTGCTCCCGTACAGGGCGGTGGATGACACATCTTTCAGTATGGAAATGCTTTTTATGTCACTTGGATTCAGTTCCCCCAGGTCCGAGACTGCATCCACGACCCCGTCCACGACAATCAGCGGCTCATTTCCCGCCGAAATGCTTCGCGCTCCCCTGATCTGGATTGAGGCGGCGGCTCCAGGTTCTCCTGAGGATGAGACGAAATCCGCTCCCGCTATCCTTCCCTGAAGGGCTGACTCAATGGAGGAGGCGGGAACATCCTGCACGGATTTCATATCCACGGTGGCGACCGCTCCCGTAAGGTCCGATTTCTTTGCTGTTCCGTAGGCGATTACAACCACCTCGTCAAGTCTGGAATTCTCGGTCTTCATTGTTATGGCAATCTCCTGCCTTCCGTCCACAGCCTCAAGCAGGGTCGTGAATCCGAGACTGGAGACTTCAAGGAAGCCGTTCTTGTTCACGGTTATTGAGAAATTGCCGTCGATGTCGGTGACGACCCCGTTCTTGCTGTCCTGCTTGTCAACGACTGCCGCTCCAGGCACGGGCTCACCGTTCTCGTCCCTCACAGTCCCCTTGACGGTGAAGTCCTGGGCGTATGTCCGGAATGACACCACCAGAAATGCGACGATGGAAATTAGTTTTATCCTCTTCATAACAGGGCTATTTTATGGTGACTGCACCGTTTACGGATCCGAGATTTGTCGGGCAGACGGCGTTTGAGGCTGTGACAGGAATCCCGTTCAATGTGCCGCTGAAACTGTTTTCCCCCACAAGGGTCAGCGTGGCTGTACCGGAATTTTCCAGATTTGCAGACAGATTGTTGTGTTTTGCGGCCGCTCCGACGAAACCTGCCCCGATGGAGGACTTGGCTTCCGAACTGTCGTAAGTCAGGACGCTTGTGCAATCCTTCACCGTCGCGTCCCTGAACACATAACCTGCAATGCCTCCTGCGATTCCCATATTCTTTTCGGACAGGGAAATGGATGTCTTTGACAGACCGACGGACAGATCCGCCGAGCATCCCTCGATGGCAGAATATCCCACACCTCCGACAATCCCTCCGGTGCAGTCCGCCTTGGTCAGGTGTCCCGTGAGCAGAGTGCCGGTCGAGACGCAGCCGCTTATGGTGGAACGGTCGTCATACCTGCTTTGCAGGCATCCGATGATGCCTCCCACATAAATCTGACGGGCCCCTGACATCTGTGTCCCTCCGTCTGCGGAGTAGAGGCTCACATCAATTGTCCCGCTGTTGGAACAGTTCACCATTTCCACATAGTATCCGTTATATGACGAAGAAGAGGCTCCTCCCACCTTATAATAGAAGTCCGTCGTCTCGTTGGTCTCGCAGCATCTTCCAAGAATGCCTCCGACCGCATATCCGTAATTGCTTGCGGAATGGCCCGCGTCCTGCCAGACGGTGATGTTGCCGCTGTTTGTGCAGCCCTCGAAACGCGAGTGCACCCCTGATGAGGTCCCCTGGCTGACAAAGCCGGCAATTCCCCCTATGGCAAATTTCGTCAGGCTGAACGACCCCGAAGATGTCCTCTTTATGGTGATGTTTCCCGCGTTCTCACAATTGATGAAAGTGCCGCTGTAAAGGGTGGATGAGTTCAGGTTTCTTTGGGCACGGCAACTGATTCCTCCTCCATAGACGACACGGTTTGCGGTGATGCTCATCGACAGGGAGATGTTTCCGAGATTCTTCGAGTCCTTGATGATGCCTGCATTGTCCGTCACAAGACCCGCAATCAGTATGTTCTTGTCCATTCCCGAGAGTTCTATGTCCATCCCGTTGGTGCATCCTTCAACAAGTCCCCTGCTGAATGCCGCAAGATTTCCTGTGCCCCTGTCGCTGTTGGAACTTTGGGCGACCCTTTTCCCCTCAAGCACAAGATTGCGGACGGCGCCCTCAGTCCCGATAAGGAGGAACAATGCTTCAGTCGCATTGGCGCGTCCGATGCTGTGTCCGTTGCCGTTGAAAATGTAGTTCCATTCTTCAATCTGGGTCAGGTCGCCTCCGTATGAGATGTCCGCCGCCAGAGATGCCACCCCTGTGTCCGGGTCAACCCATCTGTCAATCAGGTCCTGGTCGCCTGAATTCACCGCCGCCGCAAATTCGTTCCAACTGTCAACGCTGTCGATGAGTTTTGTCGCGTCAGGCGTGAATGTGATTTCAGGAAGGGTCGCCATCTTGCCTGCCGGGATGTCCGTGTCCGCTGTCCAGTCGCACAGCATCGTCCCCTCGTTGTTTCCGAGAGTTATGACAAAGCCGTCCGGATATTCCCCTGCGGGTATGCTGACATAAAGGAGGACGGGATTCCCGTCCGTAAGTTCCAGACCCTCTGACGGGAGTGAGAGCATCAGCGTCCCGCTGCCTTTGACCGGAGTCAGGTTTCCGTCCTTGGTGTCAAGGAGGAACTCTCCTGCCAAAGGTCTTGATGTCGAGACGCTTGATATGGTGAGGCTGCTGAGCCTGTCTCCGAAACGGCCTTTGATAACCGGAATCCTGACAACCCCGCAGAGATTATGTAATTCACAGCCCTCCTTTTCCGACTTTCCATAGAGAATTGCCGAGCCCTCCGCAAAACTTCCCTCCCTGTAGGTCTGTGCCACAGGCAGATTCACGGCAGCCACTCCGTCCCCGTCCATCGAAGCGCAGATAATGCTCGGATAGACAATGTGATATGGAGCGTGGACATTCTCCACGGTGAATTCTGCCGTGCCTGTTCCGGGAGCAATCCCGTAGAGGGTTGAGGATTTTGTCCCGTTCACGCAGATGCGGTCGCCGTCGGACCAATAGACCCGATAGACTCCGTCCTCAAGTTCGCCGAGGACGGTCTTGCTTCCAAAGGTGGAGGTCAGCGACAGGGTTACCGTCTCCTCTGTGGGCTGTTCCGTCTCCTCTCCCTGTCCTGGACCGGTTTTCTCGCTGCACGATGCTCCGAGGAGAATCAGCGCAGCGAGAGCCGGAATTACATTCAAATTATTCATAAAATTTATTCTGTGTATTCAACCACGGTCACACGTCCTGCATCACGGACGACTGTACTTCCTGTGCCATAGAAACATTCAACACCGGAAGTTGTAGTGGCTTTGGACAAGGGACCTGCTGTGTATGTGGTGTTGTCTGTTTTCTTTCCTGCGAAATTGATGATATAGCTTTCTGTGCCTACTGATGACTTCTCGTAAATCAGATATGGCAAAGCACTATCAGTTTCAGGCTTGCCGTCGGCTGCGGCTGATTCCATTCCCGTGTTCCCGGAAAGTCCTTCGAAAGAAACAGGGAGTCCGGCATTTGAAGCGTCAATCTTCAGAAGTGGAGAGTTGTTGTTGCCTGTGACCAAAGTCCTTTTCACATTCAATCCTATAAGGGCAGCGACTGCGCCTATGTTTGTCGGGGTGAACATCGTGTTCTCAGTCTTCTCAATTTTCACTGAACTTGAAGTGATGTACTCAAGAGACAGGAATCCACCACCTCCTACTATTCCTCCCGCACATTCGTTGCCTACAAGCGATCCGAGTTTCATCGTGCAGTCGCTGCCACCGCGTATGATTGCATATTCCGTCTTGGCAACTGTGGTCCCGCTCAACGATGCTGAACCGAGGGCAAATCCCACCAGTCCGCCCACATAAACTTGTCTCGCTCCGCTGACGGCTGCGGTTGTCGGGGAGGTACAGGATGAACTTACATCGAAATTCCCGGTGTTCTTTCCGGTGCGGATTACGAAATAGTAGCCGTCGACCCCTGTGAGATCTGGGCAATTGCTTGTTCCCCCGTATGGAGTTGATGCTCCTATGATCCCTCCGCAGATTACGCTGTAGTGTAGGCTGTTCCCGTCTTCCCAGAAGGTGATGTCCCCTTCATTGGCACATTGGTTGAAACTTGAATAGACTCCCGTCTCAGCATCTCCTGAGGCTCCTCCCATAACTCCGGCACAGATTCCTCCGATGACTGCGTACCTTGCCGCTATTTTTGAATCTGATTTTTTTGTTACTTTCAGACTGCCTTTATTGGTGCAGGAAATAAAATCCCCATACCCGTGCGCTCCGGATGTCGAATTGTAGTTCTGCGAACTTATTCCTCCCGTATAGAATTTTCTTGCGGCACTGTAATAGGCATTGTATTCCATATCCCCCTCATTGACGCAGTTTGTTATTGTCCCTTGATTGAAAGCGGCAAATCCGGACAATAGAATGGTGCTGGATGCTGCTGTTCCCTCTGTTATGGATGTGTTGACCTTATTTGTACAGTTCTCGATTCCTCCTTTTCTGAAGACCTTGCCGGCAAAGCTTGCATTTCCGAAATTCACATTGCCTATTGACTTACATTCCCCTGCAAGAGTAAGGTTCTTTATCGTTCCTCCATCACCTTCAGGATCATCAGACCCGACATAACCGATAATCGGAACAATGCTTGCGGTCTGTGTTATCGTGTGATTGTTTCCGTCAATAACCCCGATAAAATTAATGTTGCCGGTTGTAGTGAATCCCGCTTCATTTGCCCCGTGGCGCCGCAGATTGCCCGTGACGGTGAAATCCTCATAGATGTTGTACTCCCCGTCCTCTCCGAGCCAGTCGGAAGCGTCGCCTTTCTGCGTCAGGTCAGTTGAGTATTTTGACTCGTCCGCAAAGACGAATGACTTCCAGTCCTCCTCGTTGTAGATTCCGGGACCAGACCAGTCCTTGAGGTTATCGAGGGATGCGCTTTTCACAAGCAGTGTGCCTTTTTTCGAAGATGCGTCAAAGCCGGAGGTCTTCAGCACCTGATACTGGTTGTCCGTAGTGACCACGAAGATATTAAGCCCGTCGGAATAATTCTTCGCCGGAATCGCAATCACTGCCGGGTCTCCCGCAGTGATCTCCCCGGTCAGAGTGACGGTGTTGTAATTAGGTTTTGCGTAATAGTCTGTCGCAACATTCCCATCATAATCTATCTTCAGGTATCCTGCAACACGAGCCCCGTTGTTGGCCATAACCCTGACGCTCTTGACATCTTTGTCGAAGGTGAGTTTCAGATAGGTGACGGCGTGTGAGAACTTTAGGGTCTCCTTTGTTCCTGACGTGCCTGTCAATACGGCTGCCGAAGGGTCCAGGCCGTTTTTGTAATATGTGTGTTTCGCGGGAAAACAGATGTTTGTCCGGACTCCTTCCTCAGTGGTGGAGTAGGACTCTTCCACATAAGCGGAGGCAGGGAAGATTGCGTGGAACGGGGCTGTCAGCTCCTGGTCGAACTCAAATTCCGCAAGCCCTGTATCCTCATCTATGGATGCCAATGGCTTTGAGCAGACTCCGTTAACGACAATCTGGTCATTTAATGACCAGGACAGGTGGACCCCGTCAAGAGATACTTTGGTCTCGTCTATGCCGGCTGAAAGAGTGAAGACTGTCTCTCCGAATTCCTTTACGCCGGTCTGTTGGTTATTGTCCAGTACGGAAAAATCCTCCTTGGTGCAGGAGAAGATGGCGAGGGCAGCAATGACCGCACCTGCAAAACAAGATATTCTTTTCATATCATCAGACATTTTTCAGGTTAGTAATTATTGCCAGTAGAACGGAGCACTTTCCTCAGATAATTCATCTATTTCATAGGGATTCTCGCCGGAAAGGCAAAGGAAAGATTGTGCCTCGTGGCACAGAATTACAATTTCCGGAGCCGAATATTTTTTGTCGGCATCGGGGGGGGTAGTTAGTTTCAGCATATATGTATTAGTTTTAATGTCAATTCCGACAATGCAAAGTTGCATATTTATACATATTGGTGCAGAAACTTAATTTCCATAAAACAAAAAAATTTTTGCATCATCCGTGAAACAGGCCATTCAGGATGCCGCCCATTCGCTCGGAGTTACTCCGTACTGTTCCTTGAAGCATTTCGCGAAGTAGGAGACATTCGTGAACCCGACACTATAGCATATTTCGGTTATGTTGTTGCCGTGGGAGTCCCTGATCATTTTTGCCGCGAGGGACAGGCGCTTGTTGCGGATGTAATTGTTGGGCGATGTGTTCAGCAGTTTGCGGATCTTGCGTATCATCGTCGAGACGCTGATGCAGAGTTGCCCCGCGAGGAATTCGTTGGAGAGTTCACTGTCGGAAATGTTGTCAGAGACGAGCTTGTCGAACATACGGAAAAATTCCTCATCCCGTTTAGGAAGGCCGAACACGGTGATGTCAACATCCCCTGCGCCCGAATTCAAAGCCTTGCGCATAAGGGCACGCCTTTCCAGGATGTTTCGGATGCTGCTCTTGAGGTATTCCATATCAAACGGCTTCTCGATGTACAGGTCCGCACCTGATGACATGGCCTCTATCTTCGATTCAACTGAGGTCCGTGCGCTGAGGATGATTATCGGCAGGTGCGACAGTTCCACATCGGAGCGGATGAATCTGCATAACTGCAGCCCGTCCGTCCCCGGCATTGTTATGTCGGTTATCATCAGGTCCACATTATTCTCCCTTAGGGCGCGGATTGCCGCCTGGGCCTCCGAAACTGACAGGACATTGTACTGGCAGGAAAGTTTCCGTGTCATAAATTCCCTCAGGTCGTTGTAGTCGTCCACGAGAAGAAGAAGAGGCTTGCTGTTGTCCGTGCCCCCGTCCTGACTCTCATCCCCTGATTCATCGGCCGGCTCAACAATTGTTGGGATAGTGAGACGGAATGTCGTCAGGTCACCGGAATCGAGCAGTTCCAGGTCTCCGGAGTGCATCCTGGCGAGAGACTTTGCCAGCGAAAGCCCGATGCCTACCCCCGATGATGCCCTTGAAGGGGACTGATGGCATTGCACGAAAGGTTTGAAAATCTCTTCGCGTGCCTCGGGAGGAATGAGGTCCCCGTCATTGGAGATGTCCACGATTGCTGACCCTCCGCTGTCCCTGCCGATTCTTATGCGGATAAGGCTGTCCGCATACTTCAAGGCGTTTATCAGTATGTTGTTAAGGATTTTCCCGAGGGCCGACCTGTCTGCGCTGACCCATATCCGATTTTCCAGCGCATCGGTCACTATCTTGAGATTATGGACGGCCGCCGTTTCTGAATAGTTGAAAATCAGTGAATTGATGGTGTCCACCAATTCAATCGCCTCACAGTTGAGGACATACCCGCTCCTTTCAATCCTGACAAATTCCAGCAGTTCGTTCACAAGCCGTGTGAGATAGTCGGTGTTGCTCTGCATCACTTTAAGGTCGTGGCGGGTCTCGTCGTCCATCGTGTCTTTTGCGATGACGCTCTGCAGAGGGGTGCGGATGAGCGTGAGGGGAGTCTTGATCTCGTGGACCACGTGGCTGAAGAAATTCATCTTGTCCTGCATCATTTCCTCGTCGGTGGTCTTTCTGTATTCTTCTTCCCTCCTGATTCTCAGTTTGTTCTGGTGGCGTATGA
>JBJEJS010000225.1:0-2358 GCA_051878235.1 Candidatus Cryptobacteroides sp. | reverse complement strand
TCCTGCCAGAGGGAAGGCTCCACATCGGATGAGTCTATAAGGGGGTCGAAGGTGTAGGTGTCAATCCTGTAGGCGAATTTCGCGAGTTCAGGGACCTCCTCAAGAATCTGGCTGAAGTTGAACGGCTTCAATGTCTGGTCCGTCGGATCCTGCTTCATCCCTATGGTGCCTCCTGTGTATATGAGAAGTATGGAGGCCTTCTCGTTTCTTATGTCTTTCATATCTGTGGAGTTTCGGTCTTCCGTCCGTGATGTCTATATCCCGAACAGTCTTTTTGCGTTCAGGGTCGTCACTTCCTCGACCCTGCTGATGTCTATGCCCTTGATCTGGGCAAGCCTGGCTGCAACCAGCGGAATATACGCGCTTTCGTTCCTGCCCCCACGGTGAGGCACAGGTGTCAGATAAGGAGAGTCGGTCTCAAGGACAATCCTTTCCAAAGGAATATCCTTCACGGTGGTGGCAATCGAGGCGTTCTTGAATGTCAGCACTCCTCCTATGCCCACATACCATCCGTCGAGCCTCCCTATCTCCCTGAATGTCTCGAGGCTTCCGCTGAATGCGTGGAAAACTCCCGTCAGCCCCCTGCCCCTGAACTCTCCGACAGCCTTTAGGGTCGCTTCAGTCGCTTCCCTCGAATGGACTATCACAGGGAGACCTGTCTGAAGGGCGAGTTCCAACTGCGCCCTGAAGGACTCCAGCTGCTGCGCCTCATATTCCCTCGACCACCAGAAGTCCAGCCCTGTCTCTCCTATCGCGACTGCATCCTCTGTCTCCAGAAGCCTTTCCACGGCATCGATGTCATCCCTCCAGTTGCCGTCCACGCTTGTCGGGTGGAGTCCCAGGGCGATATGCACCTTGTCCCTGTGCCTTGAGGCGAGCCTGAGCATCCGGTCCCTTGTCGAACCGTCTATGTCGGGGAATATCAATGATTTGACCCCCGCTTCCCACGCTCTTGACACGGCAAGGTCGGCATCTGAGGCGAAGGCTTCGTCGTACAAATGTGTATGTGTGTCAACAAATGCCATAATTCCCGCGTTGCCGTCTTTTCGGTCAGCGCGGACGCAAAGTTAAGGAATTTTATTGATTCTTATGGAACATCTGTCCATCAAGTCAATGTCGATTATCCCGTCGCATTGGAGGATTCTTGCCAGGGATGCCGTCTTGGCAATGCCTGTCCCGAGCCTTTCGGACAGACCGTCAAGGGTAATCCCCCTTTCCCGCTTCACGGCAAGGATGATTTCTGCCATCGTGCCGATGTCCTCCGCACCCAGGGACCTGCCATATCTGTCCTTCAGGGCGTCCCTGCTCCAGTTTCCGCCGTCTGATCCGTCCCGATGCCCCAAAGGGGTCAGCCCGAGGACAGCGGCGACGGTGTCCCCTGAGATTATCGGCTCGGCAATCTTTTCCCTGATGAGATAGTTGCATCCCTGTGACCTGCTGTCGTCCGCCCTGCCAGGCAGGACAAAGACATTGCGGTCGTAGGAGAACGCCGCCCTTGCCGTCGTCATACCGCCTCCCCTGATCCGGGATTCCGTCAGGATGACCGACGGGCACATTCCGGCTATTATCCTGTTGCGCCTCAGGAAGTTGTATTTAATGGCAGGAGTCCCCGGAGGGAAGTCCGTGACGATGGCGCAACCCTTTCTCTCAGACAGGATTTGCGCGTCCCTGCTGTGGCAGGCGGGATAGATCCTGTCTGGGCCTGTGGGCAGGACGGCCACGGTGGGCAGCCCGAACTCAAGTGCCGAGCGGTGTGCCGTGATGTCAGTCCCTATCGCAAGTCCGCTGACTATCATCGGTCTCTCCTCCGTCTCCGAAAGTCTGAGGATGATCCTTCTGCACCATTCCCTCCCGTAGTCCGACAGGTCGCGTGTCCCCACTACGGCAATACCCGTCACTCCGCTGTCCTGTGCTGTCGCGGGCCAGTCGCCTCTCACATAAAGCCCTGAGGGACAGTCGGGACATTCTTTCAGAAAGGCGGGGAAAATAGGGGAGCGGCAATTGATGAATCTCGTCCCGTGCGCCTCAAGGGACTTCAACTCCGCCTCGCTCCTCTCGTATTCCCTGTCGCAGATCCTCGAAACTTCTGCGCGGTAGGGCAGCGCCTCCCTTAGCCTCTCCTCACCTGCCCTGAACACCTCCTCCGCAGAGCCGAGCCTCTCCACCAGCCCTCTCGCCACTTTCGGCCTGTCCCCGAAAATCCTGTTCAGGACGCACATACAGATGTTCTCATCGTAACCGCTCATTCCTTCCCTCCTTTGGTTGACGGAAGACAAATGTAGGGCGATGAAAAGAAAAAACCGCGTCCGGAATCACTTCAGGACGCAGTTTTTTCTCTTTTTTAATGTTTTTTCTTTT
>JBJEJS010000224.1:0-2371 GCA_051878235.1 Candidatus Cryptobacteroides sp. | reverse complement strand
AACTCATCGGCATAATAATGTCCGCGACAGGACTCCCTAACCCTCTTGAGGCGGACATGACGGACCCTGACCCTGCCACCCAGACGGCCCTCCTTTACGGCATTGCGACCCTGCACACCCTGTTCAACATCACCAACACCCTCATACTCATCTGGTTTGTCCCTCTCATCGTGAAGATTGTCTCCTGGATGGTCAAGAGTCCGGAAGGCGACGAGGAAGAGGTATTCCGTCTGAAGTACATCAGCGGAGGTATCCTCGGAACTGCCGAACTTTCGCTTGACGAGGCAAAGCAGGAAATCACATATTTCGGTGAAATCTGTTACAAAGGCTTCGGCTACATAAGGGAGGCTGTCAACGAGCAGGATATGGAGAAGTTCGCCCAGTTGAACCAGAAACTCGTGAAATACGAGGAGATAACCGACCGCATCGAATTCGAGATCGCCTCCTACCTCAACGATGTCTCTAAGGAGGAACTCAGTGAGAACTCCGAGATGAGAATCAAGGCGATGTACAAAATCATCGGTGAGATGGAGAGCCTCGGAGACTCGGGAGAGGCAATCGGAAGGATACTCCAGAGGAAGAACGCCCACCACAAGGTCTTCGACGAGGCGATGCTCGGGAAACTCAACCAGATGCTCGACACCGTGGAGAACGCCTACACCGCGATGCTCGAGAACTTGAAGAAGAACTACTCCGAACTGACCGACATCTCCAACGCCCAGCAGGCAGAGGATGCCATCAACCAGTGCCGAAACACCCTCCGAGAGGAGCACATCGCCAACATAGAGAACGACAGTTACAACTATCAGACAGGCGTTTACTATATGGATGTGATTGCCGAACTCGAAAGGATCGGAGACTTCATCATCAACATCTCACAGGCAGAAGAAACTGTTTTATAATGAAATATATAAAAATATATAACATATTGACGGCAGCCGCTTCGGCGGCTGTTCTCTTTGTCGGCTGCGCCGGAAGCGGAGGTAAGGGAGCCTCCGCTCCGCAGGCACGCCCCTTCCCTTATGTCCAGGTCCCGGGAGTGGTGGCGGCGGAACAGGAAGCCGCTGTGGAATATGCCGCAGAGCATTACTGGGACGCGCTGACAGACCTTAAAGGCGAATATGCCTGTGACTCCTCCCTTGTGCGCGGAGTGAAGAAATCCGATGTGGAAGCGGCTTTCGCCAACTGGCTTGGGCTGCTGTCAAACCAGGACATCAGCCGTTCAAGGAAGAATATGTCCCTGCTATACTCGAAGGCTGAGGCCTGTGAGGAGGCGGACACGGCCTCTAATGTCTTCGAGACGATGAAAGGGCTCGTGGAGAAATATCTGTATGACCCGAATTCGCCTTTGAGGAACGAGGATCTGTACGGGGTTTACGCACAGAGGCTCTCCGGCTGCGGGAGACTCCCCCAATGGGAACGGGACAAATATGCCAGGGAGGCATCCCTGTGCGCCCTGAACAGTCTCGGGACCCCTGCCGCCGACTTCGAGTTCTCCGACAGGATGGGCGTGACGAGACATCTTTACGACATAAAGGCGGACTACACCCTGCTTTTTTTCAGCAATCCAGGATGCAAGGCGTGCAAGGAAATCATCGAGGCCCTGACCAACGTGCTTTCCGTGAGCGGACTCATCAGTACGGGCAGGCTCGCGGTCGTGAATGTCTATATCGACGAGGACCTTGCCGCGTGGTACGACTATATGCCCATATATCCCAAAGACTGGCACAACGGCTACGACCCCAACGGGGTCATCCGTGCCGACACATTGTATAATGTGAGGGCGATCCCGTCGCTCTATATGCTTGACAAGGACAAGACAGTGCTCGCCAAGGATGCTCCGCAGGAAAACATCTTCGCATTTATTGAGAATCTGGGGAAATAATGAACATTCATAAAATTGCGTTTTTTGCAATTGTTGGTTATCTTTGCCTTTCGTGCACTGACATTAATGTAAATAAGACTATGGACATAAAAAAGGAACTGTGGGGCACCACTTCTTGCGGCAAGGAAATATACCGCTACACCCTCACAAATTCAACGGGGGCATCTGTTCAACTTTCAAGCGTGGGGGCGGGAATCGTTTCCGTCAAAGTGCCTGACAGGGAGGGAAACCTCGCCGATGTGGTGCTTGGTTATCCGGACCCTATGAGTTATTTCCACGACGGGCCTTGTGCGGGGAAAGTCCCCGGCAGATATGCCAACAGGATTGCCCTCGGGAAATTCACCCTTGACGGCAAGGAATACACGCTTCCTGTGAACAACGGCCCTAACCATCTTCACGGAGGTCCTGAGGGATTCCAGAACCGTGTCTGGGAGAGCAGGATTGACGGGGAGGCTGTGGAGTTCCTTTATTATGCGGAAGACGGGG
>JBJEJS010000223.1:0-2376 GCA_051878235.1 Candidatus Cryptobacteroides sp. | reverse complement strand
TATCTCTGCATCGTAAAACAATAATGAACGCTACTATGGCAAAGAATTTCTTCAAAAGGTACATATGGCTGATTGACCTTATCAGCAGGAGGGGTTATATCCAACTCGAGGATATAAGCAAAGAGTGGCAGAAGAGCCCGCTGAACGACTCGCACGACCCGCTTTCAGAGAGGACCTTCTTCAATCACCGGGATGCCATATTCGACATTTTCGGCATTGAAATCAAGAACGACAGGACTTTAGGATACCATATTTCAGGAACGGACATGGATGGGAACAGTACTGCCCAATGGATGCTTCACACATTGTGCCTTAACAATGTCCTTCAGGAGAACGCTGATATGAGAAACCGCATTCTCGTCGAGGATGTCCCATCAGGAGAGAAGTTCCTCACCGATGTCATCAGCGCGATGCGCTCGGGACGCACCATCAGCCTTACCTACCAGAGCTTCAACAAACCGGAGCCCCATAGTTTTCCAGTGAAACCTTACTGCGTCAAATATTTCAGACAGAGATGGTATATGCTCGGAGACTCCGACCTCGGGCTGCGTATATATGCGCTCGACCGTTTCGTGGATATGGAGGAACTGGACGAGACTTATGAAATTCCTGAGGAATTCGATGCCGGAAGTTTTTTCGGAGGACATTTCGGCGTCATCATAGGAGATGCACCGGTGGATGTTACCCTGAAGGTAGATCCGTATCAGGCCAAATATTTCCGTACCCTCCCTATTCACCATAGCCAGAAGGAGCTAGAACCTGTGGACGGCTGTCCTGTATTTTCATACCGGCTCGCCCCTACCTACGATTTCATCCGGGAGATACTCTCACAAGGACCATATGTTGAGGTCCTCGCCCCCGAGGTTCTACGCAAGGAGATTGCGGACAAATCTTCAAGAATGGACAAGATATACAATAAGAAATGAAAGACTTTGCGGCGATAGATTTCGAGACGGCGAATGAGCAGCCGTCCAGCGTATGCTCCGTAGGGGTGGTCATTGTACGTGACGGGGAGATTGTAGATTCGTTCTATAGCCTTATACATCCGGAGCCGGAGTATTACCAGTGGTTCTGCAGGCAGGTCCACGGACTGGGTCCGGAGGACACCGACGAAGCACCGGTGTTTCCGTATGTCTGGGAAAAGATTGAGCCCCTCATCGAAGGGCTGCCACTTGTCGCGCACAATTCCCGTTTCGACGAAGGGTGCCTGAAGAGTGTGTTCCAAGTCTATCAGATGGACTACCCCGACTATGAGTTCCACGACACTCTGGCGGCATCCCGCAAGCATTTCGGGTGTCGGCTTCCGAACCACCAGCTCCAGACAGTAGCGGCAGCCTGCGGCTATGACCTCGTGAACCACCATCACGCCCTTGCGGACGCCGAGGCCTGCGCGGCGATAGCAATGGAACTTCTATAAATCGCAGCGGTTGACCAATTATGAACCAGTCCGGACAGACAACGGCTATGGACTGGTTTTATGTCATCACCGAAAATGACAAATATCGTCAAGAAAACATCCTGAGGTATGATATTGCCTCATCGGGGAGATCCCACTTTTGCTCTTAAAGAATATCCTATTTGGATTGGTAAATATTATACCGGGACTTACGGATTTTGATAATGCACACAAGGCTTGATTTCAAAAAGAAGTTGTACAACACAGATAGAAGAGCACGGGTCATTGGAATAAAAGGGCCTAAAGGTATCAGAAGAAAAAGATGCCGGCAAATCATCCAATAAGACAAGGAGACATCTACGGGTGTTCAGGTTTCTAATTAAAAAGATATGACAAAAGTATTTGTAATGGCAAGCTGTCCTGATTGCTATCGGGTGAAAACAAAACTCTCAGATAATCCTTACTACGAGATTGTGGACATAGGCGAGCACTTGAGAAACCTCAAAGAGTTCATCAGGCTTCGGGACTCCTCACCGGCCTTCGACCTGATCAAGGCAAACGAGTCCATAGGAATTCCTTGTTTCATGTCGGAGGACGGACAAATCAGTTTCGATGCTAATGAATTCATTCCGGAAGAATACACTACAGGAGGCTTCTGCAGCATTGACGGAAAAGGTTGTTAAACCTGTCGGGCACCTTCTCAAAAATATTTCCTGAAATTGAGTCGAAAAAGGAAGTCGTAATATATTATATCACCCAGCCAGATATCTCTCAAGTGAAGGCCACAGAGACTGCGCTTCCAAGCTGCCCATATCGTATGCAGCCTGTATTTTAGCGTGGTCTTTCTCAAGACGGGACAGGTCGATTTTTTCCGGTGGGCGGATGACGAATATCCTTCCATCTTCTTCCAGTCGCTCAATCTGTTTCAGCCTTTCATTGTACCGGGGGCTGCGAACTCTGAAAGCCTCCTGAAGAGCCTT
>JBJEJS010000222.1:0-2376 GCA_051878235.1 Candidatus Cryptobacteroides sp. | reverse complement strand
CATCACAGGTCTCGGACTTAAAGAGGCAAAAGAACTCGTTGACAAGGCTCCGGATTCAATCATCAAAGAGAAAGTTTCCAAAGCTGAGGCTGAGCAAATCAAGGCTTCCCTCGAGGAGCACGGTGCAGAAGTTGAACTTAAATAGTTCAATGCCGGCCCTCCTGAAGGGATTCGAGTCAGGTTTAGAGCCATCAACAGGCTCTAAACCTTTTTGTCGTATTTAAGTTTTTCTCAAACAAAAGACACAGTACGATGTCACAAAAGGCTAAAACACAGCGAATTTCTTTCGCATCATCGAAAATACTCCTCGAATATCCCGACCTTCTTGAAGTGCAGCTGAAGTCGTTCAGAGACTTCTTCCAACTTGACACTACGCCGGAGAACAGGCGTAATGAAGGTCTGTACCAGGTGTTCCAGGAGATTTTCCCAATCGAGGATACAAGGAACAACTACAAACTTGAATTCATCGATTATTTCATCGATCCGCCACAGTATTCGATTGATGAATGTCTTGAAAGGGGACTCACCTACAATGTCCCTCTCAAGGCAAAATTGCGTCTGTCGTGCAGCGACCCTGAGCACGAGGACTTCGACACGGAAGTTCAGGATGTATATCTCGGCAACATACCGTATATGACTCCGGGAGGAACTTTCGTGATAAACGGGTCAGAAAGAATTATTGTATCCCAGTTGCACAGGTCTCCTGGAGTGTTCTTCGGACAGAGCCTGCACGCCAACGGAACAAAACTTTACTCGGCAAGAATCATCCCGTTCAAGGGATCCTGGATAGAGTTCGCGACTGACATCAACAATGTCATGTACGCCTACATCGACCGCAAGAAGAAACTGCCTGTAACTACCCTTCTCAGAGCCATTGGATTCAACGGCGACAAGGATATCATAGACATCTTCGGACTGGCTGACGAGATTGAGGTCAGCGAAGAGAACCTTAAAGCGAATGAAGGAAGGAAACTTGCGGCGAAGGTGCTTAAGACTTGGATTGAAGACTTCGTGGACGAGGACACAGGAGAGGTGATTCCTGTGGAAAGGACTATGCCGATAGTTGAACGCGGTGAGGTGCTCAATGCGGAAACCATTGAGAAGCTTTCAGATACCGATGTCAAGACCATCCTTCTCCAGAAGGATGACGCCAATGTCAACGAGTACGCAATCATATACAACACTCTCCAGAAAGATCCGACAAACACGGAGACCGAGGCAATCAACTACATCTACAAGCAGTTGAGGAATTCGGAACCGCCTGATGAGGCTACCGCAAGGGATGTCATCGACAAGCTGTTCTTCTCCGAGAAGAGATATGACCTCGGAGATGTCGGAAGGTACCGTCTCAACAAGAAACTCAACCTCAGCATCGCGAACGATGTCAGGGTGCTCACAAACACCGACATCATCGAGATCATAAAATATCTGGTGCAGCTAATCAACTCAAAGGCTGTCGTTGACGACATCGACCATTTGAGCAACAGGCGCATCAGGACTGTGGGCGAGCAGCTTGCCAACCAGTTCAGCGTGGGACTTTCCAGAATGGCGAGGACAATCCGCGAGAGGATGAATGTGCGCGACAGCGAGCAGTTCTCCCCTACCGACCTGATCAACGCGAAGACCCTGTCATCAGTGATCAACTCATTCTTCGGAACGAGCCAGTTGTCCCAGTTTATGGACCAGACTAACCCGCTTTCCGAAATGACCCACAAACGCCGTCTGTCCGCCCTCGGACCTGGAGGTCTTTCAAGGGACAGGGCTGGTTTCGAGGTCAGGGACGTGCACTACACCCACTACGGAAGGCTTTGCCCTATCGAGACTCCTGAGGGACCGAACATCGGTCTTATATCCTCCCTTTGCGTTTATGCGAGGATCAATGACCTCGGGTTCATAGAGACCCCTTACCGCAAGGTGGAGAACGGGAAGGTCGATCTGAGCAGCGAGGGCTGGAAATATATGAGCGCAGAGGAGGAG
Organism: Candidatus Cryptobacteroides sp.; assembly: GCA_051878235.1. Lineage (GTDB taxonomy): Bacteria > Bacteroidota > Bacteroidia > Bacteroidales > UBA932 > Cryptobacteroides. The sequence goes on along the minus strand of JBJEJS010000222.1, from coordinate 399 downwards.
GAGGACCAGATGGTCTCACTCGCCAAGGTGAAACTGGACAAGGAAGGCAATATCCTTGAGGACAGGATCCAGTGCCGTTATGGTGCGGACTTCCCTGTCGTGACCAAAGACGAGGTCAACTATATGGATGTGGCTCCTAACCAGATCGCCTCCGTAGCGGCCTCCCTCATCCCATTCCTCGAGCACGATGATGCCCACCGTGCGTTGATGGGTGCGAATATGATGCGCCAGGCCGTTCCGCTTCTCAACCCGGAGTCCCCTATCGTGGGAACAGGACTTGAGGAAAGGGTCTGCCTCGATTCAAGGACACAGATAATCGCAGACCGCAAAGGCGAGGTTGTCTATGTTGACGCCAAGGAGATACATATCAAATATGACAGGACAGACGACGAGAAGTTC
>JBJEJS010000221.1:0-2382 GCA_051878235.1 Candidatus Cryptobacteroides sp. | reverse complement strand
GCAATTCCTGCTTTTCCACATCACCATCTCTCCGCCTGTTCCCCACTTTTGCGGCCCGGCATCCGAAGGAGTGATGATGGTCATCTCCTTCCTGTCCGCCCAAAGGCTTCCGCTGTCATAGCAATGTGTGGATTCCGCAAAAGAGGAGAACTCCCATTTCTTCCCGGTCCATCGGGCGACGGAATGAACTCTTGCTCCTCCTGCAGGGCCGGTGAGATGATTGTCGCTGGTGACATAATATATGACTGGGCGGCCCTTGCAGTCGAAATTGATGTCCTTGATGTAACAGTTCTTTCCTTCCTTGTGGAAGTTCCGTACAAGGGCAGGGCCTTCCTCCTTGAGGACAGGAAGGTCTATAGGAGAGCCGTCTGCCGTGGTCCAGGTCTTTCCCCAGTCCGTGCTCTGTATATAATATATGTTTGTGCGGGTGTCCACATTCCCGTTGATGTGGCGGTTGAAGCAGCAGACGAGTTTCTTCCCGTCATAATTAGCGAACTGGTAATGTCCAGACTTATCCTCGCCCGACTCGATGATTGATGCAATCGGATAGTAATCAGACCATTCCACCCCGTCGGGACTGGTCTGCCAGAAAGTCCTCCTGACCCCGTCATATCTTGTTTCAAAGAGAAAGAATCCTTTTTCAGGGTCATAGATGACCTCGGGATAGGCCATTATGCTCTCGTTCACATATCTGAATGAGGAAATGTCGTATGGCTTCTCGCTTCTGAATCTTATTCCGGGCCTTTTGTTGGCCCTTCCCGCGACGAAGACCCAGATGTAGCCGTCACGGTCTATCTGGACGGTGGGATCATCGTGTGGATCGCTGACACCCAAACATCCTTTGTCGTAAACGACCACAGGCTTGCACAACATCCCCGTGTTGTGGTCATAACACCCTATCATACAAAGGAGATAGGCATCCTCCGTTCCCGTTGTCCCTCCGTAAACAAAGAAAGTCCTGTTCACTTCGGGAGCATAGACGGCCATAGGAATATGTTTCATCGTGTAGGTCCCCAGACCTCCGGAATATTTGTCCCCAAAGTCGGAACGGGCCTGTCCTATGGTGAACCATATTCCTTTGTATCCGTCAACCTTTGTCCCGTTGAGCGAGCCTTGGGGAGGATTGGATGCCGTCGATTCGTCCACCACAACCGAAGCCGGCTTCACCGAGGTCTGGGGTACGGCCTTGCCTTTACGGCCCTGGGCGGCGAGCCCGAGCGAGGTAAAGAGCAGAAGTGCGAGCAATGAATATCCTTTCATACGACCATAACATATTTCAGCGGTACAAAATTAGATGTTATGGTCTCAAAGGATGGACACGGCAGTATCAGAAAATTGTCCGATAATCTCAACCGTTATCGGACACGGGGGAAGCGGGAATGTTTTAACGCCATTCCTTTGGGGATACTCCGAATTTGTTCTTGAAGACTTTCGCGAAATGGGAAGGGGAACTGAATCCGAGCATATCGGAGATCTCATTAATTCTCCAACGCCCCTCTTTCAGCATAGAGGCTGCCTTGTCAAGACGGTAGGACAAGATGAAGTCGTTAGGGGTCATACCTGTGAGGGATTTCATCTTTCGGAAGAAACTTGCGCGGCTCATGCACATCTCCTCCGAGAGGGAATCTATGCTGATCGGCTCGCCCGTCATATGTGTCACAATATAATCGGTCACATCATTGATGAACTCCCTGTCAGCCTCGGAAAGTTTCTTCTCATCTTCTTGCGGACCGGATTGCGGAACACTCCCTTCCTCCATTTCGCGGGAGGTGTCCTGATAGGAATCAACACTGCTGCGGAACAGGCTGGTCACCCTCTCCAATTCCTCTTTCATCACCTGAAGTTCTGCCGCCTTGACCCTTCTCTGCATTATGATGTGAACTGTGGCAAAGACTGTGATGCTGACTGCAAGTACATATATCAGAATCGAATACCACGAAATCCAAGGTGATTTCTTGACCACAATCTCAAGCCTTCGGGGCTCCTTGCTGCGAAATCCGTCAAAATTGGTGGATGCCAATTCAAAGACATAATGCCCAGAAAGCAGATGGGAGAAATTGACGCTTTTGTAACCGCCTATGTCAATCCACTCCGCAGGGGATCCGTTGCAAGACAGCCGATAGGAAAAATTCACATTGTCATCGGCGATGAATGAGACATAATCGAACTTTAGCCCGACAGTGTTCTGACTGCTGCGGAGCACGATTCTGTCCGTGTCGTCCACAAGCCTCTCAAGCACTCCTCCTGGCTTCGGGCTCATTACCTCACCGTTTACACTCAATTCAGTGAGGACCACATTTACAGGAGCATCCGATATGTTCGATATGATTCTGCCCGATTCGAAGAATGCAACCCCCGTGTTACCTCCGAAGAACAACTTCT
>JBJEJS010000220.1:0-2388 GCA_051878235.1 Candidatus Cryptobacteroides sp. | reverse complement strand
AATTATCAATACTTTCAAAGAACTATAAATATATTTTTAGTGGACACTAATGATGTCAAAAATCAAATTCTTTGCATTGATATTATCTTTTATATCAATAGGCGCTCTCGCCCAGGTCAAATCTGATTGGGCTGGTCTGGATAAATACGCTGAAGCAAATGTCACGGCGCCACGAAATGCCAATGCGGTATTTATTGGGAATTCCATTACGGAAGGATGGGGTAAAAGGTCACCGGAGTTTTTTTCCGACAACGGATATATCTGTCGTGGTTCAAGCGGGCAGGTATCTTCACAGATGCTGTTAAGATTCCGGAATGATGTGATTAATTTGTCTCCAAAATGTGTTGTGATTCTAGCAGGAACCAATGACATAGCTCAAAATAAAGGTTATATTTCATTGGAAAACATTTTCGGTAATATCGTGTCGATGTGTGAGTTGGCCAAAGCCAACAAGATAAAGCCCGTTATATGTTCTGTCCTTCCGGTTTTTGACTATCCGTGGAGAAAAGGATTGGAGCCGGCTGAAAAAATCATTAAGTTGAACGGAATGTTGGAAGAATATTGTAAGAAAGAGAAAATTGCTTATGTGGATTTTCACAAGGAAATGAAAGATGAGAGGAACGGGCTTCCGGAGGTTTATTCTAAAGATGGAGTTCATCCTACCGTTGACGGATTCAAAAAGATGGAAGAGATATTGCAACCTTATATATCCAAAACAATAAAAAATGCAAATAAGTAAACGAATTGGAACATTGTTGCCGTTGGCGATGGTTCCTCTGACAGCTATGGCGGCTGAAAAGAAAAATCCGAATCTCATATTCATACTTGTGGATGATATGGGATATGGCGATATGTCCTGTCACGGAAATCCTGTTTTTGAGACAAAGAATCTGGATGCTTTTCATAATCAATCAGTCAGATTCACCCAGTTTCACGTGGCGCCGATGAGTACGCCGACAAGAGGGCAGTTGATGTCAGGACGTGAGGCTCTTGTAAACGGTGCGTCCTGGGTCGGAACTACCGCCTGTCATCTTCGCACGGATATTCCCATTCTTCCGGAAATATTGGGTGAAGCCGGTTACAGTACGGCCATTTTCGGGAAATGGCATTTGGGGGACAATTATCCGCTGCGTCCTCAAGACAGAGGATTTGACTACACATTGACCTTCCCCCAGCAGGAAGTAGGTACGGTAAACGACTATTGGTATAACGATTATTTTGATGATGTATATATAGAAAATGGTGTCCAGAAACAATTTGATGGCTTCTGTACTGACGTGTGGTTTCGTGAAGCAACGAAATGGATAGACGGGCAGAAGGATCAGGACCGCCCTTTTTTCTGTTATATTCCGACGAATGTTACTCACGGGCCGTTTTTTTCTCCTGAAGAATATCAGAAAATTGCCAGGGAACATTGTCCGCAGATTTCTGCTTTCCATCAGTCTTATGTGGCCACGATGTTAAATCTGGATGACAATATAGGCAACTTTATGAGTTATCTTGAAAAATCCGGACTGCTGGAAAATACCATTGTGTTTTTTATGACAGATAATGGTGCAACAGGCGGTTATGGAATGTATAATGCAGGAATGAGAGGACTGAAGGCAAATTTGTGGGAAGGCGGTCATAGAGTTCCTTGGTTTGTGATGGTTCCGGGTAATGAACCTAAAGAGATCGGGGGACTTGCCCAGGCGGAAGATGTCCTTCCGACGATTATGGAACTTTGTGGAATCAAGGCGCCGGAAGATTATGAATTTGACGGGATCTCTCTTGCAGGGCAGATTGTGTCTGACGAGGAAATGCCTGACCGTATTCTTGTCAATCAGTTCCAAAGGAGGAAAGAGATTAAAAAATATGATGCCTGCGTTATGTGGGGACCTTGGAGGCTTATAAACGGTCTTGATTCATCTCCTGAAGACAATAAGGAAAGAAAGGCAATGTATGACAAACGGAAAAAAGAATACCAGATCAATTTTGAACTATATAATATTGAGAAAGATCCTCATCAGGACGAAAATGTGATAGAACAGTATCCCGAAATAGCAAAAAAACTGAAAGATTTTTATGAGAATTGGTGGGAGGAAGTCAGTCCTGAAATGTTCAAACGTGGGCAGATCATTATCGGTGATGATGCGGAAAATCCGATGATGCTTTGCTGTACATCTTGGAAGGACCAATATGTGTCGCAAAAAAAGAATGTCCTTGATGGCAAAAAGGTAAAAGGGACCTGGAATGTATATGCGGAAGTTGCAGGAACTTACCGTTTCAGGTTGTACCGTTGGCCGATTGAGACAAATGCTCCTATTCGCAGTGCCATCAATATGTATTATCGAGACGCAACTCCGCTCGGGGAGTTTACGGAAGGAAAATTCCTTGATATCAAAAAGG
>JBJEJS010000219.1:0-2403 GCA_051878235.1 Candidatus Cryptobacteroides sp. | reverse complement strand
AACTGGAGTCCCAGGGAAGGGATGTTCACGATTGTCTGCGCAATCGGCTCGGGCTCACATATTCCGCTTGCCTCTATCACGATATAATCGAACTTGCGCATAGCCATCAGGTCCTCGACCTGTTTCACAAGGTCGGCCTTCAATGTGCAGCAGATACACCCGTTCTGCAAAGCCACGAGGCTGTCGTCCTTCTGATCGACCACACCACCTTTCTGAATCAGGTCAGCATCAATGTTGACCTCTCCTATGTCGTTGACTATCACCGCAAACCTGATTCCCTTACGGTTTGCGAGAATATGGTTCACAAGCGTTGTCTTACCGCTTCCGAGGTAGCCGGTCAAAAGGAGCACCGGCATTGTCTTGTCATTCATATCTTTCATTTTTTTAGAATATAGGAATATATAAAAAAATGAGACGCGCCTCTCACGAGGAGCCCCTCATACTAACCACATAATTAATAACACTAAAACTAATAACCAATAATAGAGGTGCCTAGCAGAATCGAACTGCTGTAGCAGGTTTTGCAGACCTGTGCCTAACCGCTCGGCCAAAGCACCTTGCTAACGGACTGCAAAGATACGAATTTTTATCTTTGCGGCAAAAATATTTTGTTAAATAATTGTTACACCACCTTCCGGCAGGCACAGGAAGCGGCCATATCCCAATTTATTCCACATAAAGAAGAAGACCTTTAAGGTATTCTCCTTCAGGATGATAAATATTCACTGAATGGTCAGCGGGCTGATTGAGCCTGTCAAGAATCCTGACGCTCCTCCGGCACTGGGCGGCAGCAGAGAAGACGGCAAGCGCGAAGGCCTCCTTGTCAACGACCTGGGAACAACTGAAAGTGAAGACCAGCCCTCCCGGAGCGACTTTGGAAATTGCGGCGGCGTTCAGGCGCTGGTATGCCCTCAAGGCATTGTTCAAGGCTCCCCTGTGCTTTGCAAAAGCGGGAGGGTCCACAATCATAAGGTCATATTTGCCTTCCGGGACCTCCTTGAGCCAGTCGATGGCATCGGCGCAGACCGAAGTATGCCGTCCGTCGTCGAAACCGTTCAGGGCGACATTGCGGTCAACCAGTTCCATAGCCTTGGCGGAGCAGTCCACAGAATCCACCCTGGCGGCTCCCCCTGCAAGGGCATAGACGGAGAATCCTCCGGTGTAGCAGAAAAGATTCAGGACATTGCGGCCCTTGGAATATCTTCCGACGGCGGCCCTGTTCTCCCTCTGGTCGAGGAAGAAGCCTGTCTTCTGGCCCTTCTCCCAATTCACGATGAAACGATGCCCGTTCTCCCTGACGACAAGGCTGTCCTCATTGAAGTCCTCACGTCGGTAAATATATCCGTCAACAAGGTCCAGACCCGCCTTGAACGGGGCAGTGCCTGAACTCTTGTCATAGACCGCCTTCAGGCTGTCCCCATAGACCTCCCTCAAAGCGGCGCATATCTGTTTGCGGGAACGGAACATCCCTGCCGAATGTGCCTGCATTACACAGACACCGTCATAATAGTCAATCACAAGACCCGGCAGATTGTCGCCCTCACCGTGCACAAGACGGTAGCAGTCGGTAAGCCTGCCCTCATCAGGACCAGAGGCAAGGCCGGCGGCAATCCTGACATTCAATGCCCTTGCTATCATCGCCGTCCAAAATTCAGGACGGGTCACATCCTCGTCGAAACTCAGGATGCGGACTGCAATTGAGCCTATCTGATAATGTCCGCACGCAAGCGGAGTACCGTTAATGGAATACACTCCGACCACATCACCCTCAGCAGGGTTTCCCTCAATCCTCGCTATCGCCCCCGAGAAGACCCAGGGGTGGAAGCGCTTCAGGGACTCCTCCCTGCCTTTCTTCAAAACGACCTTTACCATAAATTTTATTCTTTAACCTGTCCCGAAAGCACATTTCCCGTCTGCACGCCGTCCTGCAAAGGGTGCTTCTCGGAAGCGAGCAGTTTCATATACATCTGGCGGCACACCCAGGCGTCGGTCGCAGCGTAAAGCGTCTGCGCCTCGGACAACTGGTCGGCTTCCCAGTTCGACAACTGCTGTACCTTGGAGATACGGAAACCGAGGATGATTGCGGACATCTTCTTGACGCTCTTGTCCCTTATCCCGTAATCCCCGACAATCTTCTGCAGGTCCACAAAGGAGGCAGGCTCGAACTGGCGGTATTTCTGAAGCCCCCTGATGTCGTCGTGCACCGCAGCCCCGACCTTGACAATCCTCGGATTCGCCAGGATCGAGCACAGTTTCTTGTGCATCCCGAGCGACTTTATCCTGAACAGCCAGGCCCTCGACGCACCCGAAAGCTGGAGAAGGGAAACTCCGTAACGGGGCTGCGAGGACGAGAAGCAGGGTCTTGTCTCCGTGTCAAACCCCAGCACCTTCCTTGAAGATAGA
>JBJEJS010000218.1:0-12228 GCA_051878235.1 Candidatus Cryptobacteroides sp. | reverse complement strand
ATGCGGTTGTTGACACAACATATAACAAGAGCGTTGTCGATTCTGCCAGAGTCCGGGTGGACTCTCTGCTGAAAGTTTCATCCCCATCTCAGACGAAGGAGGTCAATGCTTTGAAGGAAGCTATGAGAGTGTATCCTGCTGCCGTCGGGGAAACAAAGGCTCTTGCAGAATGGATTCACGACACGATGGAATTGTACAGACCGTCCGGAAATCCGAAGGCGGCGGTGTCAATGTTGAATTCCATTCTGACGAATCAGAAGGACACAAGAAGTAAGTATATCGACAAGGTCCCATATCTCAAGCGTGTTTTTCAACAGATGGTTGATGACTTGAAAGCCAACCATCTTGCGCAGGGTGAAGCGGAAACCAGATTGTTGAAATTGTGATAAGAAGGTCATATTATGGAAATTAAAGTTCAGGAAAGAGGGATTTTCAAAAGGATTCCCAAAGACATCCGTTCCAGTGTGCAGCTGGAAGATATGCTGGCCGGTTGTTTCGAGGAAGAACCGGGAAAGAATATTTTCGCACATTTCTCTGCTGCTAACGGTTATTACATCTGGACTCTCCCCGGAAAGGGATGGCTTCAATTGTCAAAGGCCGGACCTGACGAAGATCAAGTGAAGAGTGTTCTGAAAAGGCGTTTGGAAGAGGTCCGGGCATCTTTGAGGAATCGGACTGACATAAACGTCTCCGAAGATATGATTGACAAGATTCTCAGTGTCCCGTCGGATGACTATGTCTATTACCGTTCTGATTTGTCTGGAACCACCGAGATCAAACTTGTCGCGTGGGACTATCAGTTCCCGGCTGTCCAGAACACGGGCGCGAGCAATTTCAAGACCCGCTCCAATGTACCGAAACAGTCCGTTGTCCTGAAGTTCATCGAAGCAGGCAAGCCGGTGGCCGGCTATCCGTTTCTTGTCAGAAGCCAGGGCGGCAGGTTTGCCGACAAAAAAACAACAGAGGACGGAACGTTCCCGATGCCCAATCTTGTAATCGGCAGCAGGATTGAAGTCTGCTCCAAAGACCGCACGCGAGATTTCTCGTTTACCGTGAAACAGGATGAGTCGGAGTATGTCCACGACATTACCGGACCTGTCTCACTTTTGGTGTCGTCCTTCAGGGACGGCAGGCCTTGTGTCGGGGAAAATGTCCGTGTCCTTTACTTGGGCAGGGAGACTTCGCTTGAAATTGGCGGCGATGGCAAGGCTTCAATGGAAATCCCTTATCGTCAGGATGCGGAGGTCATTGCTGAGACTGCCGGGGAAAACAGGGTCGTCAAAGTTGATTATCCGGTTACGGATGTCCGTTTCGAACTTCATACTCCGATGGCGGAGATTGTCATATACAGCACTACGGACGGGAGACCGTCCGAGGGTGATGTGGTTACTGTCAACATACCGGGCTATGAGAGTTTCACGGGAGTCACAGATTCCGACGGCTGTTTCAGGAAACAAGTCCTTTTCCGTTCTGATGCCGGAATTGCGGCATCATTGGCCGGGGAGGTTGTCAATATTCCCGCGATGCAGATGTCCAATACTTTGCGTTTCGACAGGAACAGCCCGGCACCGCTGCCTGAACCGGTGCCTGTTCCTGAACCTGCTCCTGAATATTATAACATTTTTCTGCGTTGTAACAAAGGACCGTTTCCTGGATCGTTTTCCGTGTCGATGTATCAGAACAACAGGAGGTTTGTGCTTGAGCCTGATGCCGATGGCAAATGTGTTTTGGAAAAGGGAGCAATCGAAAGCGGTACTCCGGTGACAGCCATTTTCAAGGATTCATCGACGGAGTTGGGCAGGATGTCCGTGACATTCGAGACCAGTGAGGATGATTACGAGTTGAATCTGAACCTGAAGAAGAAAATCTATCCTTGGGACATCATTCTTCAGATTTTTGTCGCCATACTGGCATTTGTCTTCTTTTCCTTTGTGTTACTTATATTGTTGGGTCTTCTTGCCTTTTAAACTATGACTTTTATTTTGTACATATTTCTCATCAATGTCGTGGCTTTTTTCTTGTTCTGCAACGACAAGCACAGGGCGGTGTTTTTCAAAAGACGGATTCCGGAATTCTGGCTTTTTGCCACTGCCGTCGTGGGAGGTTCTTTTGGCGCATATATGGCAATGTTGTTCTTCAGACATAAAACCGGGAAACCTTTGTTCAAGATAGGGGTTCCGGTTCTCTTGGGATTGCTTTGTGTGATTATGTCCTTTCTTGGTTATCCATTGAATATTCTCCCTGACGTCAATCTGTAACTTCGGCAAAATAGTAAGTGCTATGAATAAATTATTCAATGACGGTTTCCCCGGTGACGTCTTTGCCGAGTTCCAGACAACGACCTGCAAGGACCTGTTGGATGCCAATATTTCAAAAAGTTCTGTGTTCTCGCAGGTGGAAAGCTCGCTTGAGTCTCCATCAGGAGGTGATGCCGTCATCACAGAAAGGTTTGACCCCAGGAAATGCTTCATACGGGCCTACTGTTCTTTGATCTGCCGTCAGAACTCCGGCATCAGTGAAATAAGGAGATCTGATTTCCTGCGGAGTGCAGGCATAACGGGGATGGATTCGTTGATAACTTTGTCTGACAAGGACACATACCTGCGTTACAAGGATGAGGTTGCTAAAGAGGATTATGACCTTTTTGCAGCAGCACTGTCTTTTCTGGATGTCCACAAGGCAATTAATGAACTTAATTTCTCGGATGCGTACAATGACATTGTGTTTGGTCTGCAGATGGCGGATTCTGCCGGCAATGCCTGCTTCAAAGTGATTTTCCTCGTTTTGAGGGGATGGCTTGAAAGGTATTGGGGATGGGAGGAGATTTCAAAGGACACGATTCAGTCCGCAAGTACGGAACTGGTCCGTTTGATGCCGGAAGGAGAGCCTCAGGATAAATTCTGCAAGGACCTGGTCAGTCTGTCCGCTTCGCTGGAGGATTCTGGGGATGCTGACCGTCTTGCCAGATTTTATGTGTTTGAGTTGACAAAATTGCTGAATCTTCGTGATTCATTGTCAATTGACAGGGAGTACCCTGAATTTTATTCCGAATTGTTCGGGTCGGTTAAGTATCAGACTGCATTGGACGCGATGCCTGACTACTCGGCAGATTCAGACGAATGGATTGAGCCTTACTCAAAATTGACTCCTAATCAGAAGAGGGTCTATGATTTCGTGTCAGGCCGTTCTTTGATGCTGGATTGGTTGAATACTGATTCGTTTATCCTTGTCCCGGGACAGATTGTCGCTCAGTATCAGATTCTGAAGAACAGCAGGTTCCAGTACCAGAGCCTGTCAATATTCAACAGTTTCGATGTCTTCCTCAGGACGACAAGGAGTCATCTTAATCTTAAAACATTCGAACCTTTGTTGGACAAATGGTTCGACGGACATTCGGAAAAGTTCGATGAACTGGTCGGATTGATTTGTTCCCGGGGTAATCTTCAAACGCGGTGTGAGGATGTTCTTTCCCTTGTCCATTACGCGAGGAAGAATCTTCTTCTTGACAATCTCAAATACCTGCATCTTGCCTTGGCGGTGTATCGTCACATTGATTCTGTAAAAGATAATGAGGCATTGTCAAAGTTGTACCTTGAACATATATTGATGCCGATCTGCAATGGCATACGCTATGCTGATGCCCGGAAGGTCAGGGATTTGGAGTCACTGTTGCTTTCGGGTGAAAAAGACAGGAAGCATCTCAAGGTCAATTCTCTGTTCAAAGACAATAGCATCCGGTCTGTGTTGCTGAAATTGTACCACGAGCAGGCTGCGGAGACAGTTGAGCTTTTGTCTGATCTTGGGGAATCTGAGGCCGAGCGGAAGCTTCAAGGGGCCGATATGGTGTCCCTGAGGTATCTTCTAAAAATGTCGGAACCGTTTGCATCGGAAACTGCCATAGGGCAGAGGGGGGCTGAAGGGAAAATCAGAGTTGAGACTTACCGACAAAAAGAGGTGTGGCATCTGGTTGATGAAAACACAAGGACGGAGAGATTCCTCTACATTTTCAACAAGTCCGGCAATTGGGAGGTTCAGGGAAACGGACTCAATCAGAGCTGGTCTTGTGAGTCCAGAAACGAAACTGTCTATCCGGTGACAATTATTGATGACTGGCGGAAGCATAATGGCAAGAAGGATGCAAAGTTTGTAATCCTCCTTATGTCAGGTGTTTTCCTGGACCGGACAACTGATGTTACCCGTCTGCAGGGACAGCCGAGGTGGTTGTCTTTTTTCTCGGTCTGGAAATTAAGGCAGAGACTGGAGAACAATGTAATGGAACTGCTTGACTGTGTGAAACTGACTAATGAAAGAGGCGAGTTGGGCAATGTTGACAATTATGTCGAGTACGCCAGGGAAACCCGGACAACGGTCTGGGAACTATACAAATTGTACGAGGAGGCCGTCCGGCAGTATTCATCAGATGGACACGTCTATGTGGCCAGAAATCCTTCAGAGAAGTCGGTTTTTGCCAGATTCGGACTTACAAGGATGTTGGAGGAGTATGCAAGGTTAAAGTATGGCAACTCGGAGCACGTCAATTTTACTTATGAGATTTTTTTCAGGAAAGTTTCGTACAAGGTTACGATTGATGCCAAGTTGGAGGACGGCTCATTTAAGTTGCAATCATTTACTTTTGAGGACAATACGAATGGAGATGCCCGACAGTTCGACAACACAGGCATTTGTGATGACATAGTCCTGCACAGGCTTGCTGTTGGTGATACTGTGACTCCTTTATGCGACACTTTCATACAGATTCTCAAGAAAAATCAGGAGTATATCAGGAATTGGGGAAATCAATCTGAAATTCAAAATGCAATCAATGCTGCAAAAAAACCGTTGCTGGAAAAAATCGCCAAAAATGCGATAATGACCAGAAACATCAGCCACAATCTGGGCAGTCACGTGATGGCCTACCTGAAATACCAGATGGAGTCGATGGGGGCGATGTTGAGTAACAACGTGTTTGATTGTCTGTTTGAAGACGAGAAGGATTATTTGATGTTGAAGAATCAGACTAGTGAGTGGTTGAAGAAGAAGCAGGAACTTTTACTTATGGGTCAAGTGGAAAAGATGCCTTTGCCTTTTCTGAAAGGACTGGGCAAATTCATTTCCTACATCCAGGAGAGACAGGATTTCATCGCGACAATAGCCACAGATTACCGTCCTTATTGCATTCCCCTGAATTTCAAAGATTTTATTTATGACGAACTGAATCCGGACAAAAGGGTTTTGAGACATCCGAACCGGCAGGACTCTGACATTCCGGACAATATTCTGCTGGGAAATATCGCCCGCTCCGAAGGACTGTTCCGTGAGCATAGTAAAAGAATCTATCTAAAGAAGGGCGAAGACTATAAGGTTGATAACGGCCTAAAGAAGGACGAAGACGATAAGGTTGATAACGGCTCGTATGTCGTCCTTGTCAATGGAGAAATTCTCAAACCGGATAAGAATGGCAATGTCTGTCACAGTAAGGGAGGTGCGGCATTCGTGCTTCAGAACGGGCACGACATTGTTCTGAAGTTCAGGTCTTTTGATGGGAATCCTGTTGAAGAAAAGAGCAGTCAGGCAAAGGACCTTGATGCGATGAGGCGTATTACATTCAATATCCCTGGTGGTACTACTGGCAGGCACGCATTCTTTTCGATAGTGGAAAATGTCATTCGCAATGCAGCCAAACACGGTTCACGCAAGGCCGGGTCTTCTCTTGAACTGACATTCGATGTCTATGAGCAGTCAGAATTTGAGACCCGTGCCCCCGAAGATGACAACATAAAGGAAGAGCTTCCGTTAAAAGATGTTTTCACGAATTACTACAATTCTAATGATTATTACTATGTAACTTTGACAGACAATCAGCCGACTGATTATGAAAAATTAGTTTTTATCAGACAGGCACTTGTCGATCCTTATGTCAAGGACCAGAAAATGTGTGAGGGCTTCAAGGGCTTCAAGGAGATGAGAATCTGTTCCGCCTTCCTGATGAACAACGGTCTTCCTGAGTCATTTGCACAGCCTTTGTGGGAAGATGGCGAATTGTTTCTTAAAGACGGAAAATTACCGCACGATACGGAATGGGGTCCTTTTAGGAAGTCATACGAAGATGTTCCGACATTCTATGCCAGGTTGACAAGACCGGAATCGTTTAATAAAGATCTTGGTGACAGTAAAGGTTTCCTGCAATTCATCTTTCCTGTGAAGAGACAGTTGGAAGTGCTGGTGGTGACAGACCGGCTTTCAGAAGAGCAGAAAAATAAACTATCCGGCCAGTTGACCGGATTTAATTGGGCTTTGCAGGATGTCAGAGAATTTGAGAAAGACAGCCGGAAGAGGAACAGTGCCATTTTTGTCCTGCTTGATGATATTTCCGGAAAAGACGGTCTCCTTACGGAAGCCGGGAGTGACAGCCTGTACAATCGTCTGAGGCCCAAGACAAATTTCCGGATGCTAAGAATGTCAAAGACAGGAATCGATTTTGGAAAGGACTTTAATTTCGGGGATGATTTTGAAAATCTGGATGAGGTCTCTATAGGGACTGTCAGGGAAAAGATATTGAAAACGTATTCTAATTACGAAGAGGGGGATGTGATTACTATTTCCGATGATAAGGTGTTCCTGCAGATTAAAAGCCTGCCGCAGATTGAGGGGAATAAGAATAATAATCGCAGAAAATTAACTATCTTGGATGAAAAGGTGATTGTCGGCGATGGATTAAGTCGAGGGAAATACCTTTTTAGAAAACATTATGAAACGGAAGAAGAGTTCAATGGATTTCAGGGTAACAGAGATTCTAACTTGATGTATGTTGAAGGCATATCCGGCTCCAATTCTACTGACCGCCTGATTAGGAATGAAAAGATAGATTTAGCCTGGTATTTCCGTCACCTTCGTGCAGTCAAAATGAAAATAGGAATTTTTGATGAGCGTCTTGCGGGCAGTTTACTGGGTGATGTCAGAGAATATCCGAAAGATTCAGGAATGTATTATTCAAAAGATTACAAGGGAGTTCTGTACGCGGACAAGAATGTCTGGATTTTCAACATCGAGAAAGATCCTTCTTTAGGAGGGTTTACGATATTGGGTGTCGATCCTGACAAAAATATGCTGCTGACTGATAAAGTTTCTGGAAAAAGACAGACAAAATGTTGCCGGGTGGCAACAATCAGGAAAGATGGTGACGGAATCGTAATTGATGTGCCTGATGAAAGATTCAAGACTTTTGACAAGTTGTCAGTTCATCAGGGACTGCTTGACAAAATTTACGAGGAATTCAATATTAAGCAGTATGCCGTTCAGAAAGAAGAGTTCACAAAACAGTTCTTTGAGTCTTTCAGTAAAGAAACGCCCATTGAAGAAGTGGACAATCAGAACCAGAAGCACTATTTTCTTCCTGGCTTCTCAATACATTCCGGCCGTTCAAAACCTGCCGTGCACGATATGCCTCAGAGGCTGCCGTTTGTTCAGTTCTCCCTTCTTGAGCACGCTGTTCTTGATTGTAAATATGAACTTGTAGAATTGTTGGATACTGTTGCTTATGAGTAAGATTTATGTTTTTGCCACAAAGTGGTTGGAAGAACTTTTTGGGGACACTTTGGAGGAATGTAAGATGGATCATAATCCGCAAGGATGGGAGGGTCCTGCTATTTATCATCTAGAATTGCCGGATTCGTCCGTTAAGATATATGGCTTTCTATGTAGGCAATGGGATAATGGGGTTGCTGATATTAAGGAAATGCTCACACAGTGGAATGAGTGTTTTCGGGAGAAAGAGGATGATGAAATATTCTACATATTGCATGACAAAATATTCCGAAGACGTCAACCAGCATTTTTTTTCACATCCATAGATGCGCGTACAACTGTGTATGGATTCCAGCATCAGGATACCGACAATATCGGAAATTTTATGATGTGGTTTGACAGACAGATGCTTGAGGAGAGTGTCCATAATCTTCAGGTTATCCTTGAAGTTCTGAAAATTAGAGACTTACTGATTGAGGACGAAAATCAATTTGTAGAACAGGAAGTTAACTGTGATATTATCCAAAATCTGCTACAACTTGAAATCAATCCTGAAGGCAATATAGATGATGTTATTGAAAGGATAGATAATTATCTGGTTAGTATTAAGAGATATGAATAAAACAGAAATCCGACCATTATATGAAGTGTGGATTACTAGGAATAAAGATAATACAGTTCAAGTTGAAATCCCTGAAGAATCTGATTTTATTACAGGCCGATTAGGAAGAGACCGGGTTGTGGTTAAGCCGTTTGAGGAGATTAAAGGCCACAAAGTATATTGTGTACCAATTCGTAGGACTGCTGATTCTGCAGTCGGTTTATTGAAAAGGAATTTCCCGGTGGACTTGCTTATAAAAAAATCAGAGGAACAAGAGCCGGAAGGTAAAGAATGGCGGCCCTGCCCATTCCTGAATATATGGATTGCCCGTAATGGAAATACTGCACCAAGGGAAAGCAATTATCTTGACAGCAGCATCTGGAATTATTGTCATTGGACTGGCAGCGATGATACCAAAGACTATTTGTCAAAAAAGACAAAGGTCCGTGTTGACAGGATTCTTGAATCCCTGTACAATAATTTTGAAAAGGAGTATTACAAGACTGCACACGCAGTGGAGTATGCCGACCTCAACGCAAGGCTGTTGAAACAGTCGTATCTCCTGGATGATGGCGGGCACGGGACTGCTGTGGTTCCATTCCTTTTCCATTCTGAAACAAAGACAAGGGAAGAACTGGAGGCAAAAATCAAGAGCTCGGGGGGTTATTGTTATGGATACAAGTGGCGCTTCCTTTTGCTGGATGACCACGCGAATATCCGATTGAAATTTCAAGGTCAAAGTGATGAGGATGATGAGGAGAAAGCCTGCGTCGGAAAACCAAACAAATTGTCTGTGATTTGTGACAGGCTCGCGTCTATTGGGGTAAAGACTATTTTCAAATCGGCAAAGGATAAGGATTGGCAGGCAGGTCCAGGGTGCAAAAAAATAGATGAATTTGACATCGCAATTGAATATGTCACAAATCTGAATGACTGTAAAGATGCTATCAAGAATAAAAAGTATGACATTATACTTTTGGACTATTTGTTGGGTCAGAAGAGTAAATATTCTCCTCTAAGGGAGTATTCGTTTGAACTGTTGAAAGATATAAAATTCGACAATGACCACCTCAAGAGTTTTGCTGGGCCAGGGGGAAGGTATTATTTTATGTTCATCAGTTCGTATGTAAATGCCGTTCAGGAACGGCTTGAGAATGAATTGTTGGCAAGGAGCACAAAAGAATGGTTTATCGGAAGGGGGGCTTGCCCTATGAACACTCCGGAGATATTCCTGTACAACCTCTATGTGCTTATGGGGAAAAGGGCCAACACGATGCTGGATGTGAAGAGGGGTGAACTGGATGTGACAATGCAGGATCTTTTTTCCGGTGAGAATTTGGATGAAAAATATAGGGACAATTTTGTAGAGATATTGAAATTCATTACGGCAGTTCAGGAAATCATCAAGAACGATTTAGACAAGGATGAGCAGAAGATGGAGAACAATAACAAGTCTGTTCTTGCCAGGTCAATTATTGAAAAACTTAATATTCCAACAGATGCCGCCTTCTGGGAGCATCTGCAGCATTTGTGCTATATGATAGCTTTTGAATCTGATAGCCGTTGGCCGGAATGGTGGGAAGAGTACAGTCTCATCAGGAAGGAATTGGAAAATGACGAGGGTAAGAAAAAGATTCTGGAAGCTATTAGGACACATATTGTAAAAAAATCTGGAATTTGTTGATAAATGGAGACAGGATTTTTTTTCTACCTGGACAAAGAGGCTCAGTCTGCCGGACTCCAGATATTCAGATACAGGCCACCGAAATGGAAAGAGGAACAGAAATGCAGATACTATCTTGCATTTTCTCACGACGGGGTCAGGTTTTATGAACACAAATTTGACGGTAATCATTCGTCGGGATGTGTCTTGTTCCTGCCGAGTTCCTTGGATGCTGATCCGCAGGCTAGTCTGACTGTCAGCCTGAACCTTCTTATTCCCAACAAAACGGAAAGCCGGCAGAATTGCCAAAGTGAGGAATTCAGATATACTTTCTGGGAGAACGCTGGTCAGAAGGCTGATTCCCCAAATATGCTTCCTGCGAGAATGCTTCTGGATTTTCTGTATGAGATGCAGCACGGGTCATTGTTCAGACAGTCTCCATACTACAGCTTTTTGTCCGAAAGATTCCGTTCGCATTTTCTCTACAATGCCATTTGCAACAAAATGGAGTATCAATTATGTATGAGGCGGTTGAAATCGGATGAGCACGATGACAAGGTGACATACAGGATGGCTGCCCTGGCAGAACGCCGATGGATTGAAACGATAGTTGATCAGCGCGCAGACCGTATCTTTCACGAGAGTACCTGGATGAATGAAACTGTTGACGAGATGAATGCTGTCTATGCTTCTGAGATTTCTTGTATGGACAAGCAACCTCAGAATAAAAGAGAGAATTATGCGGGAGACAGTTCACAGGAAATTGTCTCTGAGACAGCAAAAATCGCAATGGAATGGTATATGTCGAAATACAGACCTGACGGAGTGTTGAGAATCAGGCTGGGCAACCGGTTTATGAAACCGATGTGTATATCTTTTACGGCTGTGGTGCTGTTGGCCATAGCAGGCGTTGTATATTGTATGCTATACCCGGAAATACATAGCTCCCGGTATTTTTGTAGTATTCTCGTTGTGTTTGCCTGCCTGGCTTCACTTTTTGCTCTGGCTACGGTCGCGCCTTTTTTGTGGAACAGGATAAACGAAAGAAAAGAAAAAAGGGGAAGATGGTCTTATTTTAAGTACCAGACATTGCCTAATGTGATGATGCCACGGTTGTTTGCGGCGATTGCTGCGGGTTGGATGACAATCGGTTTGAGCGATATCGTCTTGACCGAGCATCCGCCTTATGAAGAATATGCCGGCTGGTCTCTGGTGATTATACCATTTCTGGCAGCCTTTTTAATTTATTCAGTCAGAAAAATCCTGCCGTACGCCAAATTGAAGGTATGCATATTCGTGTCATTATTCATTATCGCTCTTTCTGTTATATATTCCCTTGTTTCCGGATGGTTTCTTCTTCTGATATATGATGTCAAGTCGTATCTGTTCGGTGCAGTAGAAAGAAATAATCCTCAGATCCTTCTTGTGTTTGCGATGTTGTCGATGTTTGTCGGAGTCTTCATCCAAATGCTCTTCAGAAACAGATCTGTCACCTCTACAGAAGAATAAAGTATTGTAATTAGGGTTACCTTTGAGAAGTCTGCGGTATTAACGGTGAATGAAGAATCACACCGTTATGAAACAGACAGAAAACAATCCTCGTAGGGATCCTATTGATGAACTGATTATCAGGGGCTTGAAATCGACAGATCCTGATGTGCACGGCACTTGTGTGCAAAGATTCTTTTATAAGGAAATGCAGGGAGTGCTGAACCACATCAGGATTTCGATATTCAAGGGAACAGCGGAATATGACGAACTTGTGAATGAACTGTACCTCCTTTTGAGCAAGGACAGGTGGTCCGTGTTGGACTCTTTTATGGGATATGGGAGCGCACGGCTTTCGACCTGGGCGGGTCAGATTGCGTGGCATCATTTTATGAGGCAATATCTGAGGCACGGCAGGGTGGAGCTCCAGGATCAGGTACACACACTTGAGCGGGATGGGATAGAGGTGGTTTCATCCGATGAGATAAGGATGGATGTCGCAAAGGTCATCTCTTTGATGCCGAACAGAAGGTATGCCGATGTCCTTTCATTGAACCTTATTGACGGTTACAAGCCGGAGGAGATTGCGGAAATGTTTGAGACGACGGTGTCAAACATATATAACATAAAGCATCGTGCAATCAGGACGTTCCTGGAAATATACAGGGAAAAGAGAAGGTGACCTTGATAGATAGGGACTGTTATATTGCTCTAATTGCAAAAACAGATTATTTGGTTATGAGTAATATGATGTTCATATCTTCAGAAGTTGGACCGGAAGTCTTCTTTGACGATGACATAAGTCCTGACAGGAAAATCGATGCTGCAAAGTCGGTTGACAGTCCGGATGAGTTGTGGCTGCTTGGCCAGATGCTGACTTCTTTGGCGGATGAATGACGATACTGTTCCAAAAAGTGTGTCTGAGGTGAGATAAAAAGAAAGTCTACGGATT
>JBJEJS010000217.1:0-2418 GCA_051878235.1 Candidatus Cryptobacteroides sp. | reverse complement strand
CGAGGAACTGACCAGGCAGGAGACCGGAAGGGCTTTGGGAGGCAAGGTCCCTGAGGGCGCTCCGGCAGATTCCTGCGACATTTTCGCGGACACCGCCACAGTGCGTTTCTCCGAGCCTCAAAAATACCGCAAGTTCCTGCACCTGATGAGGATACACTCCTGGGCCCCCGTATATTTCAATATAGACAATATAATGGCTTTCAGCGGGGAACATATATATGACTTCGCATCTCTCGGAGTGGCGGCCTTGAGCCAGAACGACCTCGGGACGGCAGTCGCCAATTTCGGATATTCCGCCCACAAGGACCCGTACGACAGGAAATACTGGAGACATTCGGGGCACCTGAAATTCACCTTCAGCGGTTGGTATCCTGTGATCGAGGCTTCCATTGATGTCAATGACAGGAGCGCAAGGACATATTCGATGAACTATTATTACCGCAACGGGAAGGGTGAAAGCGTGGGATATGGCTCATTCGCCAACGGAAATCCTTATATATCAGGAAAAATAAGGGTATATATACCGTTCAACCTTTCATCCGGAGGATGGTCCAGAAGTTTCGTCCCGTCCGTCTCATATACCGTGACAAACGACATATTCAATCTGGAGCCCGTCCATTTCAACCGCGACGACAACGGATATGTGACAGGTTTCAGAATGGACAGGGGAGAGAGGACAATCCGTCATTATTTCTCCGCTTCCGCAGGATTCTCGATGAGGAGGCCTGTCGCCAATTCGGGGATATACCCGCGTTGGGGTTTTGGAATAACGGCAGGTGTGAAGTTCCAGCCTAAACTCGGAGATTGGTTTTCCCCTGCTGGATATGTGAATGTATATGCCTATCTCCCGGGCTTTGTCCCTCAGCAGGGATTCTATCTGAAGGCCCTCTGCCAGGCAAAACTCAACAGGGATGCCTTCTTTTCCGACCTGTCGGCCAACACCCTTCCGAGGGGCATAGAGAATTATTCTGCCGTGCTGACTTCCGTAGCCTCCATCTACGGCGCGCAGACCAGGCTCTCAGCCGAGTACGGCATCCCGATCTACATCGGCGACCTGTCAATCTGGGGCACCTTTATGTACATCAAGAGGCTGATTGTCACCCCGCATTTCGACTACACCTTCCTCGGATGGAAAGGCAATGGGCTGTTCTCCGCAGGGGGCACATTCGCAATCGACTTCAGCGACCTCCTCTGGCTCGAATTCCCTTGCCAACTCGGCGTGACCTACTCCTACAACTCAGGAAACGCCTTCAACGGGTTAAAAGCCGCAGGAATCCCACTCAGCCACCACTATGTCGGCCCTGTCTTCAGCATTGACTTCTGATTTCCCTGTCAATGCCTTTCCACATTGTCGTAAAGAATGTCGGGGCGGTAGTCTTTGCCGTTGAGGGTGAAGGATGTGTTTTCTATGGACACTTCCCCGATATTCCGGAAATATGCGCCCCAGGAAGGGAAATACGGCCATCTGTCGAAAGGAAGGGATGCCATCGTTTCGGGGATTGAAGGGTCGTCGATGCCGTCGAAATTGAAAAGGCAGTTCCGTATCGTGACCTTGTCGGTGCGGGCTGTCCCCCAACTTTTCACGGACAGGGCCATCCTCCAGGTGTCTTTCGCAGAACAGTCTTCCACAAGGATTTCCCCGCAGCTGTTGTCGTCCTGCAATGTGACGGAAAGCGGGGAGAGGGTCCTTTCGAATGTGCATCCGCTGATTCTGATGCCGTCCATCCTGCCGGGTGCGGGGCCCCATCCTCCTGGCTCAAGGCTGATACCGTAGAGCATCGGTCTTCCTGTGGTTGAAGATGTCCTGTGGGGATGGACTCCAGGGCCTTCAATCAGGCAGTCTTTGATGTCAAGCCCCTGCGAAGGCATTATCATCCTGATTCCGTTGCAGGATGAGTTGAGGCGGCAGCCGCTGATGGTGAAGCCCTCCCACCAGCCTCCTGCAATGCAGTCGTCTCCGGTGGAGATGGAACAGTCTCTTATGATGGACTCCGACGCTCCCCTGATGTGTATGCCGTCCCAACCTCCTGTTATCGGCAGGTTTTCGAAAAGGGCGTTCTCAAGTTCGTATGCGAGTATGGCGTAATTTCCTGAGCGACAGATGGCTATGTCCTTGACTGTCACATCCTTTGACTCTGCGATGATGATTGTGTGCGGTCCTCTGATGTTCTCCTCTCCGTGCGGGTCCTCCACATTCCTTCCGTCAATGGTGCCCTTTCCTTCGATGGATGCTCCGTCAGCGCAGGCAGCCACTATAAGGGCCCTGCACCAGGAGGAGTCGGAAACGCAGTTCTGGTTTGCCGTCCCTGCGCCGCTGTCGTAGCGGGACATGTCTTTTGACGGGATATATGGGGAGTAGGCTTTCAGGTCTCTGCTGCCGGAGAGCGGCAACGGTTATGCCAATTATCTTTTTCCGAT
>JBJEJS010000216.1:0-12302 GCA_051878235.1 Candidatus Cryptobacteroides sp. | reverse complement strand
GCCTTTATGCCGTTCTACGGCTACCAGTTCGTCCTTGCCGTCTTTGTCGCCCACCTGTTGAAACTCAACAAGTTGGTTGCGGGCGCGTTTTCTGCGGTCAGCATCCCTCCCGCCATCCCTTTCATAATGTACGGGAGTTACCTGACAGGCTGCGCCATCCTCGGGACGGAGTGCTCTCTCTCACTTGGGGATGTGTCCTTCGAGGCTCTCGGCAGGGTCCTTTGTGAATATGTTCTCGGAGGTATGGTCTTCGCCGCTGCAGCAAGTTCAATCTTTGCCGCGTCCAGTGCGCTGCTCCTAACTTTGTTCAGAAGACGATGAGCGGATTTTTTGTCAGACTTTATGATTTCTTTGAGAGGCACAGGGCATTGATGTATGCGCTTCTTTTCTTGAGCGCAGCGGTCCTGCTTCTGGGATGCCTGAGGTTGAAGTTCAATGAAAACATCACCTCTTTCCTGCCGAATGACGAGTCCTCGCACAATATGGTCGAGGTGTTCGACAAACTGGAGGTCAGCGACAAGTTCGTCCTTATGCTCTCCTCAAAAGGGGAGGAGACGGACTTCCTGCTGTTGGATGAGGCTGCGGACAGCCTTGAGTCGAGGATTCTCAGGAATGTCGGGGAGGGGCTTGTGAGGGATTGCCTGTTCCGCATAGGCGAGGGGGAGATCTCCGCCGCCACCGACCTCGTTTACGGCACATTGCCTTTCCTGCTGACGGATGCCGACTATGAAAGGCTTGATTCCCTGTTGAGGGATGATGTGCTTCCTTTGAGGATGAAGGAAAATATGGATGACATCCTGTCCCCGGGAGGAATGTTCCTGAAGGACTATATTCTCCGTGACCCCCTCGGGATTGCTGTTGACCGTCTGACGCATCTTTCGGAACTGAATGCAGGCTCGGATTGGCAGGTGTCGGATTCAAGGATATATTCGCCTGACGGAAGCACTATGATGTGCTTTGTCACCCCGCAGTACGGGATGGGCTTCACGGGGGACAACGACGCATTGGTGAGCGTGGTGGAATCAGAATTGGAAAGCCTTGAGGCGGATTTCCCGGATGTGCGGGCTGAATATTTCGCTGGTCCTGCCGTCGGCGTGTATAACGCCAGGCAGATAAAGAGGGACACATTTGTGACCTCTGTGGCTGCCATATTGCTTATAATGGGTCTCATATTCCTTACATTCAAGAAGAAGAGTTCGCTTCCCCTCGTCCTCGCCCCTGTGCTTTACGGGATGCTGTTCTCCCTTGGTATGATGGGATATTTCCGGGGCGGCATTTCCGCAATTGCCGTCGGGAGCGGGGCGGTCGTGATGGGTATAGCCTTGAGTTATTCCATACATATAATCGCGCATCAGATCCACGTGGACTCCACAAGGACGCTCATTAGGGAACTGGCGTTCCCGCTGACAGTCGGCAGCATCACAACCATAGGAGCCTTTCTCGGTCTGCTTTTCACATCTTCAGGTATGCTTCGGGACTTCGGCCTGTTCGCCTCGCTGACCCTTGTGGGGACGCTTGTGTTCAGTCTTGTGTTCCTGCCCCATTTCCTGCGCCCTATGGCGGATGTCCCAAAGACCGCCTTTATGAAAAGGCTGGAGAAGTTCAACGGAAACCCTCTTGAGAAGAAAACCTGGCTGCTGGTGTCACTCCTGATTCTGTTTGCCGTCTGCCTGTTCACTTCGGGCAGGGTGGAGTTCAATCCGGATATGATGAGCATAAACTATATGCCGGAGCACCTTGCCGGTGCGGGACAGAAACTTGACAGGCTGTCGGGAAGCGGGGGAGAGAGCGAGAACATAATGTTCATCAGCGTGGGAGGTGATCTGGACGAGGCCTGCGTGGCAAGGGCTGTGACGGACCGTATTCTCGACAGCCTTCAGAACGAGGGGCTTGTGTCGTCCCACACCTCGGCACGCGGATATGTATGTGCCCCGTCCCTCCAGAAGGAGCGCATCGGGGTCTGGAACAGGTTTTGGTCGGAGCATGGCGCGCAGACGGTTATGGAAAGAATAAATGCGGAGGGAAAGGCTGCGGGATTCAGGGACGGGGCGTTCTCCGGTTTCTCGGAGATTCTTTCAAGGGATTATTCCGTGACTGACTATGTGTCGGAACAGAATCCCCTCCTGGAGAACTGGGTGGCGGGAGAGGAGTCCCTTTCCATGCTGATTTCCCGTGCTGTGGTCCCGAATTCAGGCAAGGATGCGGTATATTCCTGCTTTGACCCTTCCACGACGGTCGTCTTTGACCGCAGTTGGTTTGCCTCTGATATGGTACGGACGATGAATGATGACCTGAACCTGATTCTGTGGATTTCCTCTGCATTGGTGTTCATCGCGTTATGCCTTTCATACGGAAGCCTGGAGATTGCGGTCCTGAGTTTCCTCCCGATGCTTATGAGCTGGGTGATTATAATCGGCCTGATGGGAATATTCGGCTTCCAGTTCAACATTGTCAGCATCATCCTCTCGACATTCATATTCGGAATAGGAGATGATTTCAGCATCTTTATGACAGACGGGCTCATTTCACGCTATGCCCTGCGCAGGGAGGTGCTCGCCTCCCACAAGAGCGCAATCTTCCTGTCCACCTTCACAATCGTCGCGGGAATGGGTGTGATGATTGTCGCAAAGCATCCCGCCCTGCATTCCATAGGCGCGATTTCCATTATAGGAATGATGGCGGTGGTCCTGGTGGCATTCACTCTCCAACCGTTGATTTTCAACAAGTTCGTGATTGGGCCCACTTCCAAGGGCCGTCCTCCTTACACTTTTTCGGGGGCTCTCCGTTCAATGCTTCTGTGGGCGGGCTTCGTGAGCGCCTGCCTCCTGACAATCCTCTCCATCCCTTTTGTGATTGTGCTTCCGCTGTCCAAGTTGAAGAAACAGAGAATCGTCAGGATGATTGCCTGCAAATTGTGCAGGCTGGTGATCAGGAGTTTCCCTTCCGCCAAGGGCATTGTCGTGAATCCGCGAGGCGAGGACTTCTCAAAGCCTTCCGTTGTCGTGTCTAACCACACTTCATATCTGGACATAGTCTGGATGCTGGCCCTGAGCCCGAAACTCCTTATCCTCGCCAAGCAATGGGTGCGCAAGGTGCCTATTTTCTATCCTGTGGCAAAATTCCTGGGCTTCTACTATGCTGACGAGGGCTACTCTGCCATATCTTCCGAATTTGCAAAGAGGGTAGAGGAGGGATGGAGCCTTGCCGTCTTCCCTGAGGGCACAAGGCAGACCGACGGGAAGGTGCACAGATTCCACAAAGGGGCGTTCTATATCGCCGAAAGCCTCGGCATAGACATAGTGCCTGTGGCTATGTACGGGAATGACCGTGTCCTCCCGAAACATTATCCGATGAATATGGCCCCGGGTTATTCCGTCGTGAAAGTTCTTGACAGGATCCCGTCAGGGCAGCACGATTACAGGATGACGGCAAAAATTACCAAGGGGCTGATTGTGCGGGAGTTGGACAGGATGTCGCTTCAATATGCCACTTTGGACAACAATTACTGGAAATGGGCGCTGCTCCGAAGTATGCTCTACAAGGGCGCGGGGGCGGAATGGGAGACCAGGATTGACCTGAGCCGTCTGGACGGATACAGGAAGTTTGACGAGGCCCTTCCGCGTGAAGGGCGTATCCTGCATCTGGGATGCGGCAGGGGGCAGATTGACTTTATGCTGAAAATGCTTGCCCCTGGAAGGACTGTCGTGGCGGTTGACTCCGACCCTGAAAAAATAAGGATGGCGCAATGCAATTACCTTTGTGCGGAGGGAATCGAATTTGTCTGTGCCGACCCTGATTCTTTCGACACTTCAGGTTTTGACGCCGTCTTCTACGGAAAAAAGATTGACTTATGAAAAGAAATCCCCAAATACAATTCGCGCCAGCCTCTGAGATCAAGGCATTTCAGGAGGCGAGGCTTTCCGAGACCCTTGAGTATCTCGCTGCCAATTCAAAGTTCTACAGGGATATGTTCGCCCGCGAGGGCATTGACATCCGGAAGATAAGGACAATAGAGGACCTTTCCGCCTTCCCGCTGACCTCCAAGGATGATCTCCAGAGCCATAACGAGGAGTTCGTCTGTGTGGGGCGTGACGAAATCATCGATTATGTCACCACATCGGGGACTCTCGGCGACCCTGTGACCTTCGCCTTGACAGGAAATGACATAGACAGGTTGGGATATAACGAGAAACTGTCATTCACTACGGCAGGATGCACCAAGTCCGACATCCTCCAGCTGATGACCACAATAGACCGCCGCTTTATGGCGGGCCTGGCGTATTTCCTCGGGGCAAAGGAACTCGGAATGGGGGTCATAAGGGTGGGAAACGGCATCCCGGAACTCCAGTGGGACACGATACGAAGGGTCCATCCGACCGCCGCGATGGTCGTGCCTTCATTCCTGCTTAAACTTGTCGGTTTCGCCTGCGGCAACGGAATCGATTACCACAACTGCTCTATGCGCAAGGCGGTCTGCATCGGTGAATCCCTCAGGGACCCATATACCTTTGAACTGAGCACCCTCGGACAGCGCATCAGCGAGGCCTGGCCGGAACTGGAACTTTATTCGACATACGCATCCACGGAAATGCAGGCTTCCTTTACGGAATGCCAGTATCATAGGGGAGGCCATATACCTGTTGACCTGATAATAGTCGAACTTCTTGACGAGAACGGGCATCCTGTCCCTGACGGAGAGCCGGGCGAGGTCACTGTCACCACTCTCGGTGTCGAGGGTATGCCTCTGCTGCGTTTCCGCACAGGCGACATCTGCCGCCGTATCTCTGACCCTTGTCCTTGCGGAAGGAACTCTGCCAGGCTCAGTTCAGTCATAGGCCGCAAGAGCCAGATGATAAAGTTCAAGGGGACCACCCTTTACCCGCCTGCCCTTTTCGATGTGCTCGACAACATCCCTGAAATAACCAATTACATAGTTGAGGTATATACAAACGACCTCGGGACCGATGAGGTGCTTGTCCGCGTGGGAAGCCAGGACAAGAGCGAAGCCTTCGTCAAGAGGATAAAGGATATGTTCCGCTCAAGGGTGAGGGTCGCCCCGTCGGTAAGTTTCGAGCCTGTGGAATATATCGCCAAACTCCAGATGCCCCCTATGTCCCGTAAGGTGGTCAAGTTCATCGACCGCCGGTAAGGAGGTCATTTTCCGTAGAGTTCCTTGCGGGTCTGTGAGCCGCTGCCTTTTTTCAGGGACGGGTCGGAGATGGTCTGGTCTGTCGTGACCCTGCCCTTGCCGAGGACATCCTTTTCGATGAAATCCTTCTGCAGTGAGGTTGTGATGTCAAGGAAGCCCGCCACTTCGTGCCCGTGGTCGGTGAACCTCACGATGCTGTACGGGATGCCGAGCCTTTTCCATCTCGCGGCGATTTTGTCTGAGCCGAAGAAACCGAGGTTGAAGAAGCGTATCTGTTTGTAGTTGACCAGTTTGTCCGCTGTGCCGTGCACAAGGAGTGTGGGGGCGGGATTCTCTTTGTATTTCAATGCGCCGTTTCTTGAAAGGATGCCGCCTGAGAATGACATCACGCCTGCAAACCTGAAATCCTCAGGAAGGACTTCCGCATATCGGGTGCGGTTGACCAGTTCATAATCGGCCTGCAGGACCGTGATCGCTCCTGCGGACGAGCCGCAGATGACGATGTTGTCCTTATCCACACCGAGCATATCCGCATTGTCGAGTATATATCCTATTGCGGAATACAGGTCCTCCACAGCGAGGTGGATTGCCTTGTCGAGGGCGTTCACCTGTGCCGGACCGACATTCTTCGTTCCTTTCAGCCCGAGCCTGTAGTCTATCGAGATGACCTTGTATCCGTCTTCCGACATCATCCTGAACCAGGGCAGATAGTCGGGGTCATCCCTTCTCCCTCCGATGAAGCCTCCTCCGAAGACAAAGACTATCAGCGGCTTCTGCTTCCCGCCGATGGCGGTATTGCTGCCTTTGGCAGGATTGTATATATCCATAAAAAGTTCACAACTGTCCTTTTGGGCATATAAATATGTCCCGTCGGGAACGACATCCTTGTCCTGGGCGGATGATATATGGCTTATTCCAAATAATATGGCTGCCGCTATGGTAAATATTTTCTTCATTGTGCGCTGTTTTTCTCTGTTGCTGCAATGTCTTCCTCCGGGGCGTGAGTCCCTTCCCCGTCCTTACGGCTTTCCTCCGTCGGGTCAGGAATGAGCATACGGATGAATTTGACATTTCTGAGGAAACGGCCTGCGAAGACCCTGACGGCTGTGTAGCAAGGGATCGCGACCAACATTCCGACTGCACCCCCGAGGTGTCCCGCCATCAGGAGCACGATGAAAATCTCAAGGGGATGCGCCTTTATGCTGCTGGAGTAGATGACAGGCTGGAAGAAGAAATTGTCAACCATCTGGGTCACGAAGAAAATGGCCACAAGGATGATTATGAACACTCCGAGGCTCACATCCAGTCCGAGCGCGGATGCCCCCGCGTATTTCATCACCAAAGCGAGTATTGTGCCCAGAACGCCTCCTGTGAGAGGTCCGACATAAGGGATTGTGTTCAGAAGCCCCGTCAGGAACGCGATTCCGATGGAGGCGTTGAAGCCCATCCTTGCGATGAGAAGAAGCCCGAGGAAATTCAGGACAGTCACTCCTGCTACCTCCGTGAGGAGCCCGAGGAAGTATCTTGTCAAAAGATGGCTGACATCATTGATTGAACTTGTTATCTCGTCTTCGTGCCTCGTGGGGGTCAGGGATATGACTATCTTCGAGAACAGGCCCTCGTCCTTGAAAAAGAAGAATGTGATGAAGACGACGGAGAACAGTCCGATTCCGAAACTGGTCAGGAATGATGTCACGCCCGAGAGGACTGAGGAGACCATCGAGATGTCGAAGAGTTTTTGGGTCTGCTGGAGGATGAACTTCTCTATCCTGAAGTCGGACCCGAGGGCGGGATATTTCTCCACAAGGAACCTGTTGATGTCCTGCAGCGGCACAGAGATGCTTTTGACGGTGTTTTCCACATTGACCGCCGAAATGTCCCTGATGACATTCGAGACCACAGGGAATACGAGTGTGACGATGCCGAAGAACACGAGCAGGATCAACACTATCGCCAGTACGGCGCACAGCCAGGACGGCATTGTCTTCTTCCTGATGCGGATTTTCCCGAGCATCCTCATCAGAGGCCTGCCTATGAGTGAAAGCACACCTGCCAGAAGAATGTAGATGATAACATTCCTGAAGTACCAGCACAGGGCGCATCCCGCTCCCGCCGCCACGGCATATATAATCAGTTTCGACAGTTTTTCAGTCCATTTCTGTTCCATATCTTCCAAATTTTTGTCGCCTTTCCTAAAGTGATCTCCAAAAAATAACCTGCATCATCTATGAAATCTTTCCGGTCTATATTTCCATATCTGAAACTGTTTTTTTCATATTCCTAAAGCAATGTCCGTAACAATTCCTGTGGCGTGTCAACCGTCCCCCAAGGGTTGTGCGCGAGCAGTTCCTCCCTGCTGCGGAATCCCCAGGTGACCCCTATTGTCCGCACTTCGGCATTCGCTCCCGTCATCATATCCACATCCGAGTCCCCGATGTATGCGACCTCCCCCTTGTCATCCACTCCGGACTCCCTCATAATCTCCTCCACAATCTCAGGAGACGGCTTTATCGGTCTTCCCTCGCTCTGTCCGAGGACTTTGATGAAATCCACATCAGGGAAATAATGCCTCACGACCCCTTCCGCACCCTCCTGATACTTGTTGGATGCGACAGCCAACTTCACCCCCGCCTCTGACAGCCTCTCCAGCATATCCGTTATGCCGTCGTAAGGTCTTGTCAGGTCGCATTTGTGGATGTCATAGTACGGGATGAACACTTCCGCCATCCTCCTCACATTCTCCTCCGTCCTCTCCTCGGGGGGCAGGGCGGCGCGGAACAGATTGTAAATCCCCCTCCCGACCATCATATTGTACTCTTTCAGGTCCCTTTCGGGGAATCCGCAGGCCCTCAGCGCGTGGTTGCAGGAATCTGCAAGGTCCTCAATCGTGTTCAGCAGCGTCCCGTCAAGGTCGAATATCGCAAGTTTTGTCATATATTTTCTATGGTATATAAAAAATCTTCAAAAAAAATCTGGTTGTGCCACGGTTTGGCTCAAGCGGGCCTTACCTTTGTGTCATAAATGAAACGGAAACATAAAAATCAAGCGATATGAAAAACACAGATTACTCTTTCGAATCAATCAGTTCAATGATTTCATCTGAGGATTCATTCAGGACTTTGCTTGACATCATCGGGGATATGGACCTTGAAATCCTGGATGCCCAGTCCTTCAGGGGGTGACTTGGGGTGAGGTGACCGTTGTCGATGACTTGTCTGCGGAAAGTGACACCTTGATGGTCACAGCCCCGGCTGATGCGCCCTCTGCCGTCCCTCTGCCGTTGCCGTCCTGCCTGCGCGCTTTCCTGCCGTCCTGCTTTCCTGCCCGGCTGTCCGCTTTGTGTGCCGCTTTTCCTCCCGCAGCCTCCGCCAGCCTGTAGCCGATGATGAACTCCGAGACAGGGTCCTCGACATATTTCTGCAATGCCCTTTTGAGAGGCCTTGCCCCGAATTGCGGATCATAGCCCGCCTCGGCCACGAATCTCTTTGCCGAAGGTGTGACTGACAGCCTGAATCCTGCACCTTTCACCCTCTCCTTCACTGCCTTCAGTTCCACATCGGTGATCCTTTCGAGGTCCTGTCTCTCCAACTGCCTGAAGAAGACCTGGGCATCAATCCTGTTGATGAATTCGGGAGGGAACACCTTCTTGACCGCCTTCTCAAGAATAACCCTGCGGTTGACGGACAAATCCTTTCCTCCCGTGCTGAAGCCGACTCCGTTGCCATATTCCTCAATCTCCCGGCTTCCTACATTGGATGTCATTATGAGAATCGTGTTGCGGAAACTTACTGTCCGCCCGGTGCTGTCCGTGAGCCTTCCCTCGTCAAGGACCTGAAGGAGAAGATTGAAGATGTCGGGATGCGCCTTTTCTATCTCATCCAGAAGGACCACCGAATAAGGCTTCCTCCTGACCCTTTCGCTGAGTTGGCCTCCCTCATCGAAGCCGACATATCCCGGAGGAGCCCCGATGAGCCGTGAGGCAGTGAACTTCTCCATATATTCACTCATATCAAGCCTAATCAGACTGTCCGCACTGTCGAAAAGATATTCCGCTATCTCCTTAGCCAACAATGTCTTGCCGACTCCTGTCGGTCCGAAGAAAATGAATGTGCCGATGGGTCTTCCGACATCCTTGATTCCTGCGCGGTTGCGGTGGATCGCCCTGACAACCGTGTCAATCGCCTCCTCCTGCCCGATGACCTTGCCGGAGAGTTTCTCCTTCATCCTGAGCAGCCTTGCGCTTTCCGACTCCGCCACTTTCCCTGTCGGGATTCCTGTCATTCTGGAGATCACTGCGGCGATGTCCTCAGGCGTGACCTCATCGGAAGCCCTCTTGTGTCCGAAATGGCCGAGATGCACCATCGAGCCTGCCTCGTCCATCGCGTCAATGGCCTTGTCAGGGAGGCATCTGTCAGTCACATATCTTTCAGACAGCCTTACACAGGCCTCAAGGGCCTCGTCCGAGTACCTTACCTGATGGTGCTCCTCATAGTTCCCCCTGATTTTCTTCAATATGCCTACGCTGTGCGCGAAATCTGACGGCTCCACCAGAATCTTCTGAAACCTCCTGTCGAGGGCGCCGTCCTTTTCGACTATCTTCCTGAACTCCTCGGCGGTAGTCGCCCCTATGCACTGTATCTCGCCTCTTGCAAGCGCCGGCTTCAGCATATTGGCCGCATCCAGGCTGCCGCTTGCGCCTCCCGCGCCCACTATGGTGTGGAACTCGTCTATGAACAGGATGATGTCTGGATTGTCCGATATCTCCTTTATTATTCCTTTGAGCCTTTTTTCGAAGTCGCCCCTGTATTTTGTCCCCGCGACCACCGACGCTATGTCAAGCGAGATGATGCGTTTCCCGAGCATCTGTTTCGGGACGGTCCCTTCGGCAATCCGCAGGGCGATGCCCTCGACAATCGCCGATTTGCCGACTCCAGGCTCCCCGACCAGCATAGGGTTGTTCTTCTTCCTTCTTCCGAGGATCTCGATGACCCTTTCCATCTCCTCTTCCCGTCCCACGACAGGGTCCAGCCTCCCTTCAGCGGCGGCCTTGGTCAGGTCATATCCGAAATCCTCGATTGAGGATGCCCTCTCCTGTTCGCGGACTTCTGCAGGCCCCCCTTCGGCATTCCCGCCTGAGGCATCTTCCCCGGGGGCTTCTCCTGCGGAATTGTCCGATGCCCCGCCTGAAGTCAGCATTCCGCCGTTCCTCATATATACGAGCACCCTGCCGTAGTCGATTCCCGTGTCCCTCAGGTATGCCGTCCCATAGCCTGAGACGGTCCTGCACAGGGCGAGCAGGAGATGCTGCGAATCCGCCAGCGGGCTTCTGAACCTCGTCGCTTCGAGGACCGTGAGGCTGAGCACATTCTGGGCCTCCCTTGAGAATTTTATGTTGTCCTCATCCTCGTAGGGAATGCTCTCGTGGGTGAATATCTTGCTGTCTATGAAATGTTTGAATTCGTCGGTGTCGGTCTCCAGTCCCCTCAGTATGTCGCAGGCGTTGTTGTCGGAGTGCCGCAGGATGCCGAGATACAGATGGTCCGGGGCGATTCCATAACTGCCGGTACGCAAGGCTTCCTGTCTCGCGTATTCGACAATCAATGTCAGTTCTTCCGAAAGTTTTATTTCCATAAATGAATTAAAATCGCGCTAAAATACGAAATATTTTCGTACCTTTGCATACTTTGTGTTGATTTATAATTTTAAGGAAAAATATGGAGAATGAGGTATTGACAGGCAAAATCGAACAGGTCAATATTGACCAGCAGATGAGGAGTGCCTATATCGACTACTCTATGTCGGTGATAGTCTCAAGGGCGCTTCCTGATGTGAGGGACGGAATGAAGCCTGTCCACAGAAGGGTGTTGTTCGGAATGGACGGTCTCGGACTGAGTTATTCCGGGCAGACGAAGAAATCAGCCAGAATTGTCGGAGAGGTGCTCGGAAAGTTCCACCCGCACGGCGATTCGAGTGTATATGACGCGATGGCGAGGATGGCCCAGGAATGGAGCCTGCGCTATCCGCTTGTGAAGGGTCAGGGAAACTTCGGCTCGATGGACGGTGACCCTGTGGCCGCAATGCGTTACACCGAGGCGAAACTTGAGAAACTCGCCGAGGAGGTCCTTGCTGACCTTGACAAGGACACTGTAGATTTCCAGAACAACTTCGACGACACTTTGCAGGAGCCGACTGTGCTTCCGACAAAGGCGCCGCTGCTTCTTCTGAACGGCTCGTCAGGAATCGCTGTCGGAATGGCTACGAATATGGCCCCGCACAACCTTTCCGAATGCTGTGACGCTATTTGTGCATATATCGACAATCCTGAAATCACCGTCGAGGAACTGATGCACTTCATCAAGGGGCCGGACTTCCCGACGGGAGGCATTATCCAGGGCCGTCAGGGCATCAAGGACGCATTCGAGACAGGCCGCGGACGCATCGTCATCCGCTCAAAGACCGAAATCGAGGTGAGCGACTCGGGCAGGGAGACAATCGTCGTGACTGAAATCCCTTATATGGTCAACAAGAGGGAGATGATCGAGAAGATTGCCGAGATGGTCGAAAGCAAGAAGATCGAGGGCATATCCTACATAAATGACGAGTCTTCCCGCAAGGGTGTCAGGGTCGTGATCAAACTGAAGCAGGGGGCGAACTCCAATGTGGTCCTGAACACCCTGTTCAAATACACGCCTCTCCAGTCAAGTTTCTCAGTGAACAATGTCGCCCTCGTTGACGGCCGTCCGAGGACTCTTAACCTCAAGGAACTCATCAAATATTTCGTCAGGCACAGGCACGATGTTGTCGTGCGCAGGACGAAGTTCGACCTTGACAAGGCGCAGAAGAGGGCCCATATCCTTGAGGGTCTGCTCAAGGCCCTGGATGTGATAGACCGTATCATCGCAATCATAAGGGCATCATCGAGCGTTGAGGATGCAAAGAACAGCCTGATGGCGGAGTTCGGTTTCAGCGACGCGCAGGCGACCGCAATCGTGGAGATGAGGCTCCGCCAGCTCACAGGACTTGAGAGGGAGAAACTCCAGAGCGAATATGACGAACTCCTGAAGTTCATCCGCTACTGCAACGATGTGCTCGCAAGTTATGATATGCAGATGGGCATAGTATTCACCATTCATCGTTGTAATATTGCCAGTCA
>JBJEJS010000215.1:0-2424 GCA_051878235.1 Candidatus Cryptobacteroides sp. | reverse complement strand
AGTTTTAAGTTAATATTAAATATATCGAGGCTTTAAGAAAGCTGTTCCCTGACCTCGTTGTTTATCCGCTCAATAAAATTCTCAACCGGCATCATCCCCTCATCCTTGCCGCCCTGCCTTCTGACAGAAACCGCGTTCTCCCCCATTTCCTTCTCCCCTACAATCACAATGAAAGGGACCCTCTTGAGTTCGTTTTCACGAATCCTCTTACCGATGGTCTCATTTCTGTCGTCAATAGAGGCGCGAATATCGGAATTATTCATCAAATCACAAACTTTTTTTGCATAATCAGCATATTTTTCGCTGACAGGCAGCACAGTAACCTGATCCGGAGTGAGCCAGAGAGGGAGTTTTCCTGCAGTGTGCTCAAGCAGCACAGCCACAAATCTTTCAAGTGATCCGAAAGGAGCACGGTGGATCATCACAGGACGGTGCTTCTGTCCGTCGCTTCCTGTATATTCCAGTTCAAAACGCTCAGGAAGGTTATAGTCCACCTGGATTGTGCCCAACTGCCACTTCCTTCCGATGGCATCCTTAACCATAAAGTCAAGTTTAGGGCCGTAGAAGGCAGCCTCACCATATTCCACAACCGTGTTGAGCCCCTTCTCCTGAGCCGCCTCGATGATGGCGGACTCAGCCTTCGCCCAGTTCTCGTCAGTCCCGATATATTTCTCCTTGTGGTCAGGGTCACGGAGAGACACCTGTGCGATGTACTCCTTGAAATCCAATGTCTTGAACACATAGAGAATGATGTCTATAACCTTGCAGAACTCTTCCTTCAACTGGTCAGGACGGCAGAAGAGATGAGCGTCATCCTGAGTGAACGAGCGCACCCTCGTCAATCCGTGAAGTTCCCCGCTCTGCTCGTAACGGTAAACAGTGCCGAACTCCGCAAATCTCAGAGGAAGGTCCTTATAAGACCTCGGTTTTGAACGGTAGATTTCACAGTGATGAGGACAGTTCATTGGTTTGAGGAGATATTCCTCTCCCTCCTGAGGAGTGTGGATAGGCTGGAAAGAGTCCTTGCCGTATTTTGCATAGTGGCCTGAAGTGACATACAGGTCCTTGTTTCCGATGTGCGGAGTGATGACAGGAAGATATCCGTATGACTTCTGCACCTTCCTGAGGAAATTCTCAAGCCTTTCCCTGAGGGCGGCACCCTTAGGCAGCCACAAAGGAAGGCCCTGTCCCACCCTTGCGGAGAAAGTGAAGAGCTCCATCTCCTTTCCGATTTTCCTGTGGTCCCTCTTCTTGGCCTCCTCCATCATTGCGAGATACTCGTCGAGCAATGATTTCTTAGGGAAACTTATGCCGTAAATCCTGGTCAGCATCTGGCGTTTCTCGTCACCGCGCCAATATGCGCCTGCGATGGCGGTCAGTTTGACTGCCTTGATTACGGAAGTCTCGCGGAGATGAGGTCCGCGGCAAAGGTCGGTGAAGTCCCCGTTGGTATAGAAGGATATGGTCCCGTCGGCGAGTTCGCTGATGAGTTCGCATTTGTACTGGTCTCCCTTCGCGGTGAATGTCTCCATAGCCTCCGCCTTGGAGACCTCCCTGCGGACGAACTGCTCGTTCCTGCGGGCAAGTTCCATCATCTTGTCCTCGATTGCCTTGAGGTCAGCCTCGGTGATCTGTTTCCCTCCGAAATCCACATCGTAATAGAAGCCGTTCTCGATTGCAGGCCCGATTCCGAATTTCACCCCCGGGTAGAGGGACTCGAGAGCCTCCGCCATAAGATGCGAGGTGGAATGCCAGAAGACATGCTTTGCCTCAGGGGCATCCCATTTGAGCAGCCTCACAGCCGCATCCTCCATGATAGGACGGTTCAAATCGTATGTTGTGGCCTTTCCTGTGGTGTCACTATTTGTCAGAACTGTAGCAGCCAAAACTTCAGAAGCGAGTCTCGGGCTGATACCGGCCGCAATTTGATATGCCGTCACACCCTTCTCAAAGGGCTTCACGCTTCCATCAGGAAATGTAATGTTTATCATAACTTGAATATTTTAATTACTCAAGTCCCGTCAACGGAACTCAAATTCAATCACAAGACCGCAAAGGTATGAATTTTTTTCTATCTTTGCACTCCACATAACAGACAAATATGAAAGAAACTATCACGACAGGTATATTGTTGAACAAGGCGGGAATCGCAGGAGTCATCCTCGGTCTTGTCTCGACTGCATATATATTCCTTTCAATGGGAATATCCGCCATCAGTTCACCAGTGCTCAACACGCTCCTTACAATTGTCGTCTGGACGGTGAAATTTGTGCTGTGCATCTGGCTGATGATGTATTTTATGAAAAGGCTCGCCGGCTCATACGACGGCGTGACGAACTCCTCCACATTCAAATTCGGGGCAGTGACGGCAGGCTGTTCGGCCTTGATTTATGCCGCGGCGTCACTCGCGAATGTCACCATCAT
>JBJEJS010000214.1:0-2427 GCA_051878235.1 Candidatus Cryptobacteroides sp. | reverse complement strand
GGCGACGGCTGAAACTGTCCTGTGGACACACTTTGCCATCATCGCGGTAAGGCTCTGCATCATCCCGCTGCCGGTGAGCACCCCGCCGAAAGTCACCGCGCAGATTATCAGGAAGACGGTGTTCAGCATCCCCGTCATCCCCCTTGTGGAAATCAGTTCATCAAGGGCGGCATTTCCCGTCAGGATGTCTGTCCTGCCGTAATACATTGTCATCAGGCCCTTCACCCCGTCACGGAAAGAGAGTCCCGCACCGGAGGCATCCGCAGCGGAGGCGGCATCCCCAAGCCCCTGTGCGCCGCAGGCGATTCCGCTGACGGCATCAGGTCCGAGGGCGACCTCCCTGATGACATCGGGCTGGGCAATCAGGGCGGTGATTCCTGCCATCACGGCGGCAAGGAAGAGGGTCAGGATCGCAGGGACTTTCTTCGCAATCAGGATTCCCGTCAGAAGCGGCACGACAAGAAGCCAGGGGGAGATGTTGAATGTCCCGAGCAGGGAATCCGCAAACTCCTCCGTCCTCGCCGAGTCAGCCGTCCCGTGAGTCAGGCTGACGGCAAGGAAGACGACGACAGCGATGACAAACGACGGCACGGTGGTGATCATCATATACCGTATATGGGTGAACAGCGGCGTCCCCGACGAGGAGGACGCAAGGACGGTGGTGTCCGACAAAGGTGATATCTTATCTCCGAAATATGCACCCGATATGATTGCTCCCGCTGTCCAGCCTGTGTCGTAGCCCAAGGCCGTGCCTATTCCCGTCATCGCTACCCCGACCGTCGCTATCGTGGTCCAGGAACTTCCTGTCATTATGGATATGAGCGCGCTGATGATGCAGCAGGCGAAAAGGAATATGGCGGGGGTTATGATTTTCATCCCGTAATATATGAGGGTCGGGACTATCCCGCTTACCATCCAGGAGCCTGCGATCGCGCCGATGAGGAGCAATATGAGGACGGCTGTACCCACAGAGCGGATGTTGTCGCAGATGGAGTCCTCAAAGGTGATCCAGGGGATTTTATAGACGAGCATCGAAATGGCTACGACCACTCCCGAGGAGAACAGAAGCGCGACCTGGCTGCCTCCGAGAAGGGCATCCGCACCGAAAATGCGGATGACGACAATCATCACGCAGGCAAGGACCGCAAACGGAATGAGGGAGACCGCCCAAGAGGGTCTTCCGGTACTGTCCGTCAAGCGGTTACGCATCTTTCTGTAGTTCTCTGCAATCAGTTTCTTCATATCCGGGTCACTTTCTCGTATTTTCTGGATGCAACAAAGGCGCGAAAATAGCAATTTATTCCGAAACGGCGCGGATTACAATTCAAAATATTTTATTAACTTGCGCGCCAATCATCCTATCCGGAACAATGAACAGCATAATTTCAGAGGAAAACCCGGCTTTGAGCCTGCCTCAGAGACACAGCAAGATACTGTCCCTGCTCCAACAGCACGGCAACATCTCGGTGACGCAACTCGCCGAGATTTTCAAAGTGTCGGAAGTCACCATACGCAAGGACCTGTCATACCTTGAGCAGCAGAAGAAACTCTACAGGACGCACGGGAGCGCGATTCTCATCAGCCCGTACATCGGCGACAGGCACATCAGCGAGAAGGAGAAGAAGAACATCAGCGAGAAGCAGGCAATAGGAAAGGCGGCGGCCCAATTCATCGAGCCGGAAGACTGCATCATCATTGCCTCAGGTACGACAATGACATATTTCGCAAGGGAGATAACTCCTCAGGGAAGGCTGACGGTCATCACCTCGTCCGTCCCTGTCACCCAGATACTCTCGCAGCACAACCAGGTGGATGTGATGCAGTTGGGAGGAATCACAAGGAACAGTTCCGTGTCGGTCGTCGGGCCTTTCGCGGAGCAGATGCTCACTAACTTCAACTGCAGCAAACTGTTTATGGGCGTTGACGGAATCGACATAGACTTCGGGCTGACGACCACGAATATGCTGGAGGCGCAACTGAACAGGGTGATGATGGAGACTTCGCAGAAGGTTGTTGTCCTGGCGGACAGCACCAAGTTCGGAAGAAGGGGCTTCAGCAAAATATGCGACATCGAATCCGTTGACCTCATCATCACGGACACGGGAATCCCTCAACTTTATATTGACGAGTTCAACCGCAAGGGAATCGAGGTCATTATTGTCGACCAGTGATAATGCCCGACCGTCGGCAGAACGGAAAGCCATACGACCGTCGGCAGATGCCCGATCAGGGTCGGGCATGACGGAAAGCCATAATACCGTCGGATGCGGCAGATGCCCGATCAGGGTCGGGCATGACGGAAAGCCATAATACCGTCGGATGCGGCAGATGCCCGATCAGGGTCGGGCAGAACGGATAGTCATCCTTAAACATTTATCGTCATTCCCGGCTTTTAGATTTGCACCGTGATTTCAATATGGAGTTACG
>JBJEJS010000213.1:0-2428 GCA_051878235.1 Candidatus Cryptobacteroides sp. | reverse complement strand
CCCTTTCCAGGCGCTTTCTCTCGGCATCCCTCCTGTCCTGGCGCTGCTGCCTGATTCTTCCGAACAATATGGAGGAGGCGACATTGAACCTCTCCGCACAGGACTCCACATAGACGGACCTCTTGACCGGATCAGGTATCAGGGCTATGGTGTCGGCAAGTTCATTGATGAAATCAGCCATCTTCAGAGGGTCCCTGGAGCCTGAGAGGATGTTGTCGGCCATAAAGTCCACAAAATCCTGCTCGTGAGCCGAGATGAAGTCCCTGACTTCTTCGAGGGTGTGCTTCCGCGAATAGGAATCAGGGTCGTCGTCATCAGGAAGAAGGACTATGTGAGGGTTCATCCCGTCCTCCAGGACCAGTTTTATGGCTCTGAGAGAGGCGTGGATGCCAGCCGAGTCCCCGTCATAGATTATGTCGATGTTGTCCGTGAACTTGTGTATAAGCCTCACCTGCTCCACAGTCAGGGATGTCCCGCAGGAAGCCACCACATTGGTGATTCCGAGTTGGTGCATCGAAATGACATCGAGATAGCCCTCAACGAGGATGCACCTGTCCTGACGGGCAATCTCGTTCTTCGCAAGGTGAAGGGCATACAGGGTCCTGCTCTTTATATATATTTCACTCTCGGGGGAGTTCATATATTTCGCGACGGTCTTGTCGCTGCGCAGTGTCCTGCAGCCGAAAGCCACCACACGGCCGCTCACCGAATGAATCGGGAAGACCACCCTGTCATAGAAACGGTCAACAAGGGTCCCGTCATCGCGCCTGACACCCAGCCCTGTCTCGACCAGGAACTCCTCCTTGAAACCCTCCTCGCGTGCCTTCTTGACCAGGATGTCCTTTCCGACAGGAGCCCACCCCAGACCGAATTTGGCGATGGTGGCGTCCTCCAGTCCCCTGGACTTGAAATACTGATAGCCTATCGCCTTGCCCTGAGGGGTGTCCAACTGGCCGACAAAGAATTTCCACGCGAAGTCGGAGACAAGCATAAGGCTCTCCCCGTGCTGCCTTTTCGCAAGGTCCTCCGCAGTCTCCTCCTTCTCCACCACCTCGATGTGATATTTGGAGGCAAGATATTTCAGTGCCTCGACATAAGACAGGTTCTCGTGCTCCATAACGAAGCCTACGGCCGTGCCTGACTTGCCGCAGCCGAAACATTTGTATATTCCTTTGGCGGGAGAGACCGAGAATGAAGGGGTCTTCTCGTTGTGGAACGGACAACAGGCGGTGTAGTTGGCGCCGCGCCGCTTCAACGCGACAAAGTCACCAACAACTTCCTCGATGCGTGCCGTATCGATTATCCTGTCAACCGTCTCTTTTGGAATCATAGGCTCGGGCGGATTGCTTACTGCTCGTCAACCTTTTCGTAATCCACATCCTTCACTCCGGGGATGGAGTCGGACTGCGGGCGATCCTCCTTCTGGTGCCCCATAAA
Organism: Candidatus Cryptobacteroides sp.; assembly: GCA_051878235.1. Classification (GTDB taxonomy): domain Bacteria; phylum Bacteroidota; class Bacteroidia; order Bacteroidales; family UBA932; genus Cryptobacteroides. The sequence goes on along the minus strand of JBJEJS010000213.1, from coordinate 991 downwards.
TTTCGCCTCATAGACTTTCTGCGCCTTGTTCATCCTCCAGGACGCCACAAGTTCGGAAATTCCGTAAACAATCAGGGCGATTCCCCCGACAAGGGTGAGCATAACCTGGGAGCCGAAAGGGTTGAAAAGAATCAATGTGCCTCCCAAAACGCAGAGAATCGGCATCACAAAGAAGCCGAAAGCGGTGCCGAGCACTCCTGCCGTGCTTCCGAGCACGACAATCTGGAAGATCCCGAGCACAAGCAGGAATATTCCGAGAATCACAAGGATGATGCTGGCGACCTCAGAAGGGAAGATGAAGAGGATCACGCCGAGGATTATGTCCACAATGGCGTTTGTCAGCATCAGCCCCATCGCTCCCCGGAGCCTGTTGATTATGCCATAGACAGCCGAAACCACTCCCGAGGCTATCAGAAATGCGGCCACAATCTTCACCACCAGCACAAGCGAAGCGTGCGGATTGACCACCATCACAACACCCAGGGCGATGGCGGCGACAGCCCTCAGAAGCCCGCTGAACTTATTCTTAAAACCGAATGTAATCATCTCTTTCCTTTAGTTTATATGTTACTTGAACAATTATTATTTATTCATAGACGGACAAACTGCAAAAATAGTGAAATTTTAGTATTTTCGCGGCACTTTTCTTAACAGGTTCCAGGAACGATGAGATTTTACGACAATCATAATCACAGCCAGTTCTCTTTTGACGGACACAGGACAACGGTGGAGGCCTCCGCAAGGGCCGCACTTGAGGCAGGTCTGGAGGGAATCTGCTTCACAGACCATTGCGACTTTTATGTGCCACAGATGAAGGCTGAGCACGAGGACAGGGTCCCTGAGGAGTTCGACATCAAGGCCCAGCAGGAGGAAATCGACAGGGTCTCCAAGGCTCTTCCCGACATCAGGATACTGAAAGGCATTGAAATAGGGATGTACCATTCCTGCCACAAGGAAATCCGGAAGGTACTGGAGGAGAACAGTTTCGACC
>JBJEJS010000212.1:0-2434 GCA_051878235.1 Candidatus Cryptobacteroides sp. | reverse complement strand
CGTTCTCCTGCACGGGTCCGATCGTCGGATCGGTGCTCATTAAGGCGACCCAGGGGGAATTTTGGGAGCCTATGGTGGCTATGTTGGGATTCTCCCTCGCATTTGCCCTGCCGTTCACCCTCCTTGCATTCTTCCCGTCACTCCTGAAGAACCTGCCAAAGAGCGGGGGATGGCTCAATTCGGTCAAGGTCGTCCTCGGATTCATCGAGGTCGCACTCGGATTCAAGTTCCTGAGCGTCGCAGACCAGACCTACCATTGGGGGCTTCTGGACAGGGAGGTGTATCTGGCAATCTGGATAACGGTCTTCTCGCTCCTCGGGCTTTACCTGCTCGGCAAACTGAGATTCGCCAACGACGACAAGGTGGAGCATATATCCGTTTTCAGGCTCACTCTCGCCATCGCGGTGTTCTCATTTGTGGTATATATGGTCCCGGGAATGTTCGGGGCTCCTCTGAAGGCGCTTTCAGGCTATCTCCCGCCTATCACATCCCAGGATTTCGTGCTCGGCAACGCCACAGTCACATCCCCTGCACAGACACAGGACAAGGGGAACACCTACGGGCTGCACCTGCCGCACAACCTTGAGGGATATTTCACATTGGAGGAAGGTCTGAGGGCGGCAAAAGAGGCCGACAAGCCTGTTTTCCTCGACATCACCGGACACGGATGCGTGAACTGCCGCGAGATGGAGTCAAGGGTCTGGAGCGACCCGCAGGTCCTTTCGATTCTACGGAACGAATATGTGCTTGTCGCCCTCTACACCGACGACAAGCAGAAACTTGAGCCGAAGGACTGGATCACGACCTCAAACGGAGAGGTGCTCAAGACTCTCGGAAGGGCAAATTCCTATCTTGCGCGCGAGCGTTTCGGGGTGAACGCCCAACCGAACTACATCATTCTTGACCCGCTCGGAGAACAGATTATCCCGGCACGGGGCTATGACCTGAGCGTACCGGGATTCGTGGAATTTCTCAACAAAGGGCTGGAAACCTACAGGAAATAGATTTCCCATATACCATTATTCTTCCTGCTGCGGATGTTTATGATTCCTCAAATGCCGCAACAGGAAGAATATTGTTATGGACAGCACGAATGTGGTTATGCCTATCGTCCAGTTCCAGTCCAGAGGAAGGTTCAGGCCGATGGATGCCACACAGATGTAGGTCACACAGACCGCCGTCATAAATGCGGCGGGGATTACCGCGACAAGATAACGGACTCCCCTGGCGTGTTTTGACAGATAGGCTGAGACTGTCCAGAGCGCAAAGGCGGCAAGGGTCTGGTTCGCCCATCCGAAATACCTCCAGATAACATTGAAGCCGTCCTCGTCCTCCACATTGAACCAGAGGAGAAGTCCTGCAAGCAGGAACAGAGGGATGCAGATAGCAAGTCTCTTGAGAACGGGTTTCTGGTCAAGGTCCATATAGTCGGCAATAATCAGGCGCGCGCTGCGGAATGCCGTGTCACCGCTTGTGATAGGGGCGACCACCACTCCGAGAACGGCGAGGATTCCTCCCGCAAGTCCGAGCCATTTCATCGAGACGGAAGCGACCACCTTCGGAGCCGATGCCGCGAGGGTGGACCCGACCTCCTCAGCTCCTCCGTCAAAGAAGAAATATGAGGAGACAGCGGCCCAGATCAGGGCTACCACGCCTTCGGTTATCATAGCGCCGTAGAACACAGGCCTGCCCAGTTTCTCGTTCTGGATGCACCGTGCCATCATCGGGCTTTGGGTGGCGTGGAATCCGCTGACCGCGCCGCAGGCGATTGTTATGAACAGGCAAGGGAAGACAGGCTGTCCCTTGATCAGTCCCTTCTCCTGTCCGAGATTGCCCAGACCGTCCCATATCTCAGGAATGGAAGGCCATTTCAACAGGAGGCAGACCATCAGCGCGACCGCCATAAACAGGAGGGCGAATGCAAAGACAGGATATATCTTCCCCACGACCTTGTCTATCGGGAGGATGGAGGCAAGGATGTAATAAAGGAAGATGACAAGCACCCAGATCATTATGGCTGTGGTGGAGCCGTCGCCCGCTATGTCCCCGAGGATGAGGGCAGGGCTATAGACGAAGACCGTCCCGACCAGCAGGAGGACAAGTATGGAGAATATGCCGAGGACTCTCCTGGTCCCCCTCCCGAGGTATTTGCCGACAAGCACGGGAAGACCCGCTCCCCCGTTCCTGACGGAGAGCATACCTGTCAGATAGTCGTGCACAGCCCCGGCAAAAACGCATCCGAAAACAATCCACAGGTAGGATGACGGTCCGAACTTGGCGCCCATAATCGCTCCGAAGATAGGGCCTGTGCCGGCAATGTTCAGGAACTGGACCATAAACACCCTCCAGGAAGGCATTTTGACAAAATCCACCCCGTCTGCCTTCTCAATCGCAGGAGTCGGCCTGGCTGGGTCGGGACCGAAAATTTTCTCGA
>JBJEJS010000211.1:0-2454 GCA_051878235.1 Candidatus Cryptobacteroides sp. | reverse complement strand
CCCTCGTGAATTACAGGAATTCATTCAGGTTGGAGGGCAATGACCTCGCGCTCAAGGCGCAGAATGACGCTGCGGTGCTCAAGACAAGGGACACTTCCGTCTTCCATCCTTTCGGAGGAAGGCTTGAGATCGGGGAAATCACCCTCACGGACAGCGACTCCTGCTCGGTCTCGCTCATAAAATCGGACAATGTCTTCAAAATCAGTCCTGACAAGGCAAAGCCGGGGAATCCCAAAATCCTGCTGACGAGTTCAACAGGATTCATCGGTCTGAGCGGAGAGGGAAACAGCCTGACGATGCGCGGTCTGAATTTCGACATCACGGCCACAAGACACGAGGCGGTGGACAGGAGCAAGAGGGCAAAAGCCTGGATAGACTCCCTCGCAAGGGTATATCCTGATGTCCCGAGGGATTCGCTGCCGTCATTTGTCAGAAGTCTGAGGGCGGCCGGCGGCGTGCCTGAATGGCTGTCCGACAGCGATTTCCAGAAAAGCGACCCTGACTTCAAACTCAACGAGGCGCTTGCAAAGTACTACAAGGAATGGGATTTCTACGGAAACCTGGAAATGGGCAGGACAATCATTGAGACTCCGCATTTCCCATTGAGGACTTCCGTCTCGACATTCAGCGGGAAAGTCAACAACAATGAAATAGCCATCAACAAGTTCCGCTTGAGAAGCGGAAGTTCAGACCTGTCCGTACACGGTTCCCTTACGGGGCTGCGCAGGGCGGTCCTCCGCAACGGGACCGTCTCCCTGAATCTTGACGTGGACTCGGACATACTGAATGTCAACGAACTGCTCCGCTCCTACAGTCTCGGAGAGGAATACAGGAAGAATGCCGGGCAGGGACCACTCCATTTTGAGGAGCCGGAAGTGCTGGACTCGATTAAGGACACTTCGGCAGTTTCCTCGTCGCCTCTTCTGATTGTCCCTGCGAACATCAGGGCGGACATCGCCATCACGGCCTCCAATGTACGCTACTCCAAAATGGTGATGGACAAAATGGAGGCTGAACTGGTGATGAAGGAGAGATGCCTGCAGCTCAAGAGAATCGAGGCATCCAGCAATGTGGGGAACCTTTTCGTGGAAGGATTCTATGCAACCAGGAGCAAGAAAAACCTGAAGACAGGCTTCAATGTGAGCCTGACGGACATCACTGCGGAAAAGATCATCGAGATGATTCCTGCGGTGGACACCCTGATGCCGATGCTCAAGTCATTCAAGGGGCTTCTCAACTGCGAGATGGCGGCGACCTCCAGAATCGACACCACGATGAATCTTGTGATTCCGTCGCTCAACGGAGTGATAAGAATCAGCGGGAAGAATCTTGCCCTTGTGGAGAGCGAGAGTCTTTTCAAAGTAGCAAAAATTCTGAAATTCAGGAATATACATAACATACAGATTAAAGATATGTCTGTCGAGGGTATCATTTCGGACAGCCGTCTCGAGGTGTTCCCGTTTGTGATGTCCGTTGACAGGTATTCCCTGGCGATGAGCGGAATACAGAATCTTGACCAGTCCTTCAACTATCATATTTCCGTACTGAAATCTCCTCTGATAATCCGCTTCGGAGTGGATTTGTGGGGGCAGGATTTTGACAACCTGAAGTTCAAAATCGGAAAGGCGAAGTACAAGAACAGGAGGGTGCCCGTGTTCACTTCCGTCGTGGAGCAGACAAGGCTTAACCTGAGTTCCGCAATTCGGGACATCTTCACCAAAGGTGTGGAGAACGCCATCCGGGAGAACGAGAGGCTGGAGGCTGTCAACAGCCTTAAGAAAGAAATCAACTACACCAATGCCGCCACGACCGGAATCGAGGAACTCTCGGCAGAGGAGCAGAGCCAGTTGGACAATGAGGTGCAGCAGGATGAGGCTGTGGAGGAAGACGCTCAGGGACAGGATGACGGACAGGCACAACAGGATAACCTTTGACAATAAATAAATGAATACCCAAGAATACATTCAGGTCTCAATGACCCTTGACCCGTTCACGGAGGAGAACGCGGAGATACTTATCGCTGAACTTGACGAACTGCCATTCGAATCCTTTGAGATTCAGGAGCCGTGCCTGAACGGCTATGTCCAGAAGGACCTTTACGACCCTCAGGCCCTGAAGGTGGTGCTGGCAGGTCTCCCCTACGGCTTCGATGTGGTGAAATTCACCGCCAACCTGATGCCCGCAGTGAACTGGAATGCGGAGTGGGAGAAGAATTTCACCCCGATTGTGGTGGACGGGAAATGCACGATCAAGGCAAGTTTCCACAAGGGTCTGAAGCGGACGAGATTCAATGTGACAATCGACCCGAGGATGGCATTCGGGACTGGGCATCACAACACCACATATATGATGTGCAGGGCCCTGCTGCAGAACGAGCCGGCGGTTAAGGGCAGGACAGTGCTCGATATGGGATGCGGGACCGCCATTCTGGCGATCCTGGCGGCCAAGATGGGG
>JBJEJS010000210.1:0-2464 GCA_051878235.1 Candidatus Cryptobacteroides sp. | reverse complement strand
GTACACTTATCCACAACATTGAGCTTCGTCCCGGACAGGGTGCCGCAATGGCGCGTTCAGCCGGAACTTACGCTCAGCTTGCTGCCCGTGAGGGCAAGCACGCAATTCTCCGTCTCCCTTCAGGCGAGACAAGAATGGTGCTTGTGACCTGCCGCGCAACAGTGGGTACGGTATCGAATCCTGACCACAATCTGGAGTCACACGGAAAGGCTGGACGCCGCAGGTGGCTCGGACGCAGGCCTCGCAACCGTGGTGTCGTAATGAACCCGGTGGATCACCCTATGGGTGGTGGTGAAGGTCGTGCTTCCGGAGGACATCCGCGTTCACGCAAGGGTCTGCCTGCTAAGGGCTACAAGACTCGTAATCCAAAGGCGACTTCAAACAAGTTCATTATTGAAAGAAGGAAAAAATAACGGAATAAATTAAGAGATTATGAGTCGTTCATTAAGAAAAGGTCCTTATATTCAGGAAGCCCTTGAAAAAAGAATTCTTGCTATGAATGAGGGTAGCATGAAGAAAGAGGTTGTCAAGACTTGGTCACGCGCGAGTATGATTTCTCCTGATTTCGTAGGCCACACAATCGCAGTCCACAACGGGAACAAGTTTATTCCGGTTTATGTCACTGAGAATATGGTGGGTCACAAATTGGGTGAGTTCGCTCCGACAAGGACATTCAGAGGCCATTCGGGCAATCGTAAATAATTAAAATGAGATTACAATTATGGGAGCTCGTAAAAGATTGATGGCCGACAGGCTTAAAGAGATAAAAAAGCAGACAGCAATCGCTAAGCTGAATGATGTCCCTACCTCTCCGCGCAAGATGCGTCTTGTCGCTGACATCGTGAGGGGTGTGGAGGTGAACCGCGCTATGGATATACTCAGGTATTCCAAGAAGCACGCTTCTATTGATCTGGAGAAACTTCTCCGCAGCGCAGTCGCAAACTGGGAGGCGAAGAATCCGGACAACACCAAGGAGTTGGATAACGGAAATGTATATGTCAAGACCATTATGGTCGATGAGGGACGCACACTCAAGAGAATCCGTCCTTGTCCTCAGGGAAGGGCCGGCAGGATCCGCAAGCGTTCCAACCATGTCACCGTCATCCTCGATGTAAAGAAACCATCAGCAACAGTGGAGGAATAAATTATGGGACAGAAAACAAATCCTATCAGCAACAGAATCGGTATCACCCGTGGTTGGGACTCTAACTGGTGTGGTGGTAACTATGCGGAGAAGATAGCCGAGGACTATAAGATCCGCAGGTATCTTATGAACCGTCTTGCAAAGGCAAGCCTTTCCAAGATTGTGATTGAGAGAACCCTCAAACTCATCACTGTGACAATCCACGCTGCCCGTCCGGGTGTCATCATCGGAAAAGGCGGCACAGAGGTTGACAAACTCAAGGAAGAGTTGAAGAAAGTGACCAGCAAGGATGTTCAGATCAACATCTTTGAGGTCAAGAAACCTGAGGTTGACGCACACATCGTGGCTGATTCCATCGCACGCCAGATTGAGGGCCGTGTTTCCTACAGAAGGGCAATCAAGATGGCTGTGGCAACAACTATGAGGGTTGGTGCAGAGGGTATCAAGATTCAGATCAGCGGTCGTCTCGGCGGTGCCGAAATGGCAAGAAGCGAGATGTTCAAAGAGGGTCGTACCCCTCTCCACACATTCCGTGCTGACATTGACTATGCTCTCGCAGAGGCACACACCAAAGTCGGTGTTCTCGGTATCAAAGTATGGATCTGCAACGGCGAAGTTTACGGTAAGAGGGATCTCTCCCCGAATGCCGGCATCGCTGCCCAGTCCCAGAATCAGAACCAGAACCGTGGCGGACGCGGCGGTGACCGCCGTCGTGGTGGCCGTGGCGAGCGTCGCGAGCGCAGGGACAACAAATAGTCTATGCGACACAAAATCAGACGGGCCATCTTTGATGGTCCGTTTTTTATTTATGCTGTCGCGATGCCTGTAATTATTTTTCTGCCTTTTTCTGAAACGACTGACCCTCTTCGCATTAGGGACATTTGTGAATTGCTTTCAAAATCAGTATCTTTGACATATATCTCACAACGAAGACACTGCACACAATATCCACAAGGCAGTTGTGAATTGCTTTCAAAATCAGTATCTTTGACATATATCTCACAACATTTACAATACGAAGGTAGATTGTTTTTCGGTTGTGAATTGCTTTCAAAATCAGTATCTTTGACATATATCTCACAACTAACGAAGAAGGAGCAGATGGCGCTCACAGGTTGTGAATTGCTTTCAAAATCAGTATCTTTGACATATATCTCACAACGAAATACTTTCAAATCCAGATGCCAGAATAGTTGTGAATTGCTTTCAAAATCAGTATCTTTGACATATATCTCACAACTCCATTCGCTCAACACACCAATGGTAAAGAGTTGTGAATTGCTTTCAAAATCAGTATCTTTGACATATATCTCACAACTT
>JBJEJS010000209.1:0-12579 GCA_051878235.1 Candidatus Cryptobacteroides sp. | reverse complement strand
GCCGCTATGAGCGCACCGCTGTAGAAGTCCATTATGCCCTCGGAATGTTTCTCCGCAGGGACATTGAACGGAAGCATCAGCACCACATTCAGATCGTTCTTCGGAGTGAGGGGGAGCGTCCCGGCCTCCTCCTTGAGGGCACTCTCCTGCGGAACGTCCTCCGTGTCCTCCTGCGGTGTCTCCTCAGGGACGAAATTCTGCGGCTCTGTCGGGATGCGGAGTTTCTGCCTCTTGGTCAACTTCCGGTCCTTCAATGAATTGTATTTCATCAGACCTTCTGTTGTCATCCCATATTTTGCGGCGATTTCATCGAGGTTCTCGTACCATTTCACTATATGTATGAAATAGTCGTTCTTCCCTTTCTTCTGCTCCTTCCTCTCCTCTTTGGCTGACGGAGCCGCCTCTTCCTTCTGCCTGGTCTCCTCCTTTACGGCCTTCTCCTCAGGCTTTGCCGCAGGGGACTCCTCCTCCTTGAATGTGGCCCTGTCCTTCGCCGGAATGAGTATGATGGCATTCTTCTTCAGCCCTGTCTCCTTCAGGTTACGGTTGGCCTCATAAATCTCATCGATTGTCACCCCGTACGCCTTTGAGATGGAGTACAGGGTCTGTTTCTCCAGGACTATGTGGGAATAATAGATTTTCCCGTCGAGTTTCACGGTCTCCTTGGACATTGTGACTTCAGGAGCCTTGTATTCCTGGGCGAGGAGACCGCCGCAAGGAATCAGACAGCAACCAAATGCGATTGCCGCTATGGTCATCAATTTCTTCATATAATAATTCATTTTTTGTCGGGCAGAGTCCCGGCAAAATCCAGTAATGTCCTGCAGAAAGTCCCCCAGGAGAGCCTTTCCTTCTCTGCGCGTATGTTCCTCACGCATTTCTCCCTGATTTCAGGCTCAGAGAAATATCTGATGATTTCCTCCCTGATTGCCTCAGGGGAGCACTCCGTTGCTACAAGTCCCGTGCCCCTGTCCCCTATGGTCTCGCGGAGTCCGCCGACGGCGGTCACTATCACAGGGACCTCGAAATGGTATGATACGGAACTGATCCCGCTCTGGGTCGCACTCCTGTATGGCAGGACGGCGACATCGGCGGCGGCGAAGAATGTGCCCACCCTGTCGTCACTGATGTAATCCAGGAACAGGTGCACCCTCTCCTTTCCCTTCAGACCCCCGATTATTTTCTCATATTTCCCGAATGAGCCGTAAGGCTCTCCCGCGACCACAATCTGGTAGTCATCCGTCAGAGTCCCGAATGCCTCAAGCAGGATGTCAAGCCCCTTGTATTCCCTTATGAGCCCGAAAAACAATATGGTCTTTTTGTCAGGGGCAAGCCCGAGAGCCTTCATCGCCTCCTCCCTTGCGGGCTTCTCCCCGAACTGGGAATAGAGGGGATGGTTGATGACGATGTGCCTTGCGTCCTTCTTCAGTTTCAGAAGGTCGTTCTCCACCGCCCCGCAGAGGGTCACATACCCGTCGCTTCCCGAGAGGAAATATTTGGTGAGCGGGGTGTCGAAAAACCTCCTTTCGTGCGGAATCACATTGTCAAGGATGGAGATGACCTTGCAACTTCTGCGCATCCTCCGCGTGATGAATCCGAGGGAGGGTGCAAAAAACGACATCCAGTATCTCACGATAAGGATGTCGGGATTCCATTTTCGGATGGCGGAAACCGTCCTGATGTAGGAAATGGGGTTTACCGTGTCAAGGATGCGCTCGCTTTCTGTCTGCGGTATGTTGTCCGACGGGGTTACGAACTGGGTCTTCCCAGGGAAAAGCAGGTCGGGATACTGCCGCTTGAAATTGAACGCCTTGACTGTATGTCCCTTTGCCAGTTCATCCGTCAGACAGGTGTTGAACTGGGCGATACCCCCTCGGTAGGGATAGAAACAGGACAGTACCGCTATCTTCAATTATTTCTTGTTTTTGTTCTTCACATATTCCTCGTTGAGGCCTGCGATGACTACATCAGTGATGTCGAGTGCGCTGTCCCCTGTGATTACAGGTGCGCCTCCCTGGTTGGTGAGGATCATCGCGTACTGCATTGTCGCGTTGAAGTTGTCGAGATATGTCTTGATGGCGTCGGCAAGCTGGTTCATCATAACAACCTGCTCCTCGTTGATCTCGTTCTGCTTCTGCTGGGCGTAGTTGTTGAATTCCTGTTCCTGCTGCTGGAGCTTCTGTCCCTGCACCTCAGCCACGGAGCGGGTCATAAGGCCTTTGTTGAGTTTGTCCTGGAATGCGTTGACATCGCTTTCAAGTTTTTTGCCCCTGCGGTTAACCTCCGCCTGGATGTTCTGCACTTTGGTCTCGACCACTGAACGGAGGTCGTTTGCCATATCGTACTCCTGGAGGATGCGGTCAAGGTCAACATAGACGATTGCGCCTTTCTCAGCCTGGATCTCGGCTTCAGCCCCGTCTTCTGCGGCGCCGGTCTTGCTGCCGGACTGAAGGTAGAGTACGCCGAAAGTGACTGCTGCTATCAGCGCAAGGCTGCTGAAGACAATGGAAATGATTGATGCGGTTTTGTTCATTGTATTGAATTTTTATTGTTTTTTCAAAGTTTCCGGCAGCCGTCAAGGCCGACAGCCGACAAAGATAGTCAAAAAATCTTTATTTTTGACAGATATGCCTTTATTGTATGTTCAAGTCCCATATAAAGTGCGTCACAGATGATTGCGTGGCCTATTGAGACTTCATCTGTCCAGGGGATGTTTCTGATGTAATATTCCAGGTTCTCAAGGTTCAGGTCGTGTCCTGCGTTGAGTCCGATTCCGCACTCCCTTGCCGCCTGAGCCGCCGCTATGAACGGGGCGATTGCCGCCTCCCTGTCCTTCGGGTAGCCTGAGGCGTAACTCTCGGTGTAAAGTTCGACCCTGTCGCATCCGCAGGCTGCGGCGCCTCTGACCATCTCAGGGTCAGGGCCCACAAAAATCGAGGTGCGGATGCCCGCTGCCTTGAACTTTGCGCAGATGCCGCGCAGGAAATCCCTGTTGGCGATTGTGTCCCATCCTGCGTTGGATGTGATGGCGTTCTCCGCGTCAGGGACGAGGGTGACCTGGTCTGGACGCACCTCAAGCACGAGGTCCGTGAAAGACGGGATGGGATTGCCCTCGATGTTGAACTCCGTCCTCACCGTCGGGCGGATGGTCCTCACATCCGAATATCTTATATGCCTTTCATCAGGTCTCGGGTGCACCGTTATGCCCTCCGCACCGAATCTCTCGCAGTCAAGGGCAGCCTTCGCCACATCCGGCATATTCCCGCCCCTCGCGTTCCTGAGCGTGGCTATCTTGTTGATGTTTACACTTAATCTTGTCATTCCGCCTTTTCCGTCCGTCTTTGTCCCGCTCCTGCGGAACTTGTTTGTCTTTGAGTTTGAACGCGCAAAAATAATATTTATGTTGAAATAAATGGTAATTTATTCAAAACAGTTTAGTAATTTTGGCACCAATTTCCGAATTGTCAGATGAATATAACGGTATATTTGAGGAATCAGCGCCTGGAGAGCGATCCGAGGCTTGCAGGCCTTCTTGATGAATTGAGGTCAAGGGGATGCACCGTCACGCATTTATGCCGGGACGGCGGCATCGGGGCCCTGCCGCCGGACACGGATTTCCTTCTGAGCGTCGGAGGTGACGGGACCTTCCTTTCCGCATCCTCATTTGCGGCGAAGGCGGGAGTCCCTGTGGTCGGGGTTAACCTCGGCCGTCTGGGCTTCCTGTCGGAGAACCGTCCCGAGGTTGTCGCCGACGCGCTTCTGAACGGAAGGTACTCCCTGGATGTCAGGACGATGCTTCAGGTGAAGTGTCTGGAGGGGAGGCTGTGCGGAATGGAATTCCCTCCTGCCCTGAACGAGGTCACGGTCCACAGGATCGGGGCCGCTATGCTCGGGGTGGATGTGACGGTGGACGGGAAGGCTCTCCCCACCTACTGGGCTGACGGGCTGCTTATAGCGACAAGTTCCGGCTCGACGGCATATTCCCTTAGTGCGGGAGGTCCGATTGTGATGCCCGAGTCGAAGGTGCTGATAATTTCCCCGATTGCCCCCCACAATCTCAATGTGAGGCCTCTGATAGTTCCCGACACCTCTGAAATCACTCTCGGACTGCGCTCAAGGGACGACAGGGTCAACCTGACGATGGACAACAGGACATTTGAGACGGAGCCGGGGACAAGGCTCTCCGTGTCGATGGCACAATTTTCGCTTAAGCGCGTCCGTCTTGACAGTTCGGACTTTATCAATGCGCTGACAGAAAAACTTTTTTGGGGAGAGGACATTAGAAATTCTACAGAACAATGACTATGGAGAATCCGTTACGAATTCCGCAACACGTTTCCATTATAATGGACGGGAACGGCAGATGGGCAAAAGAGAGGGGCAAGGAACGCTACTACGGCCATTTGGAAGGTGTCGAGAGCGTGAGGGCGTGTACAATTGCCGCAGCCGAATACGGGGTGAAATATCTTTCCCTGTTCGCCTTTTCGGAGGAGAACTGGGGAAGGCCGGACAAGGAGGTGGACTTTCTGATGGACCTGATGGTGGATTGCATCAGAAAGGAACTCCATCTTTTCCTTGACAACGACATCAGGCTTCTCGTCCTGGGCAACAGGGGGAGGCTTGACTCCGATTTGAACAAGGCCATTGACGATTGCGTGGCGCAGACGGCGGAAAACAAAAGGATGACCCTAATCGTCTTCCTCAGTTACAGCGGAAAATGGGACATAATGCAGGCGGCCTCAAGGATTGCCGCCGATTACGCCTCCTGCCCTGAACGCCGTCCCGAACTGGAGAACATCACTCCAGAGGTGTTCAGCCGCTATCTCGTGACTGACGGAATACCTGACCCCGACCTTATAATAAGGACTTCCGGAGAGCAGCGCCTCAGCAATTATCTTCTGTGGCAAAGCGCATATTCGGAATTCTATTTCACGGATGTCCTGTGGCCTGATTTCAGGAAAGAATCTTTCCTTTGTGCGATGAAAGAATACTCTCAAAGAGACCGCAGATATGGAAAAGTTAAATAAATGCTTATATTTGCAGTTTTGAAATTATAGGAAATACAAGATGAGACTTTGCCGAATGATTCTCCTCGCCGCCTGTCTTCTTGCTGTTGTGGCCTCTGCAAGCGCCCAGCAGCGGGATTCCGAGGTGACGGTGGACTACAATAATCCCAAGAAATACATTGTCGGTGGCGTGAGCGTGGAAGGCAACAATTACCTCAATTCTGAACAGATTATTCAACTGACCGGTCTTCAGAAGGGTCTTGAGGTGGATGTGCCGGGTGACCTTGTGTCCTCAATCGTCAAGAAACTGTGGCTTCAGAGATACTTCGAGGATGTCGCCCTGTCGATTGACCATCTCAGCGAGAATCGTGACACGGCATACTTCAAGATTTCCATAGTCGAGCGTCCGAGGGTCTCCCGCTGGACATTCTCCGGAGTCAAGAGCGGGGAGCAGAAGGAACTGATGGAGAGGCTGAACTTACGCAGGGGAGGGGAGTTCTCCGATTATGTGTCAAAGACTTCCGTCGGCATCATCGAAAGGTATTACAAGGAAAAGGGCTTCCAGCTTGTCAAGGTGGATGTCCTCACGAAAAAGGACACCCTGGTCAGGGGTGCCATCCGTGTGAATTTCGCTGTTGACAAGGGCGAGAAGGTCCGCATCAAGAAGATCACCTTCGAGGGCAATGACAATGTGAAGGAGACCAAACTTGTGCGCTCGATGAAGAAGACCAAGGACAACCGTCTGATCAACTTCTTCAACTCCAAGAAATTCAACGAGGAAGAATACGATAACGACAAGCGCAACCTCATATCCGCGTTCAACGAGGCGGGATACCGTGACGCAAGGATTGTGAGCGACACGATGTATTATATGGAGCCCAACCGTCTGAAGATCGACTTCAAGATTGACGAGGGCAGGAAATACTATTTCCGCAACATCACCTGGACGGGAAACTCGGTCTATTCGTCGGATGTGCTCAACGGCATCCTTATGATCAAGCCGGGAGATGTCTATGATGTGGTGACGATGGAGAAGCGCCTCTACGGCGGCGGAAAGCAGAACGAGTACGACATCTCGAAACTCTACAGGGACAACGGCTACCTGTTCTTCAACATCCAGCCTGTGGAACTGAACATCGCGGGTGACTCCGTGGATGTGGAAATGAGAATCGTCGAGGGCAAGCCCGCCATTCTCAACGACATCATAATCAACGGAAACGACCTCACCAACGAGAGGGTCGTGCGCCGTCAGGTCTTCACAAGGCCGGGCTACCTCTTCCGTCAGACCGACTTCGAGAGGTCAATCAGGGAAATCGCGTCTATGGGACAGTTCGACCCTGAGGCGATTGCAGACCCTGCGACGGGCTACTCGATTGTCCCTAACCAGTTGAACAACACTGTGGACATCATCTATAATGTGACGGAGAAGCCGTCATCCCAACTTGAACTTTCAGGAGGATGGGGCGGCAACACATTCGTGGCGACAGTCGGAGTAAGTTTCAACAACTTCTCCACAAGACGCTTCTTCGACAAGTCGGCGTGGAGGCCTGTGCCTCTGGGAGATGCCCAGAACCTTGCCATCCGCTTCCAGACCAACGGTACCTACTACACCTCGCTTTCTGCAAGCTTTATGGAGCCGTGGCTGTTCGGAAAGAAGCCGACCTCGCTCAGCGTATCCCTTTACTACACCCGCCAGACGAACTCCTACCTTGCCCTTGGTGTGCTGAACAACAACGAGTTTATGGAGGTTTACGGAGCGGCTGTCGGCATCGGAAGCCGTCTGAAATGGCCTGACAACTATTTCGTGCTTTACAACCAACTCAGCTGGCAGACCTACAGGCTCCAGAACTGGTCCTACAACTTCCTTTTCGAGACGGGTGTCTCGCATAACCTCAGTTACACCCTCAACCTCTCGAGGACATCCACCGACCAGCAGATTTATCCGCGCCAGGGCTCTGAATTCAGTTTTGCCCTGCAACTCACTCCTCCATATTCCCTTTTCAGACGCAAGGACAACGGCGTGCTTGACGACAACGGCAACCCTACGAAGGTGGAGAGCTGGAGGGACATCGACTACAACAAGCAGTCCTCGGCATCGAGATACCGCTGGATAGAGTACCACAAATGGACATTCAAGGCCGCCGTCTACACAAAGATCGTGGGTGACCTCGTCCTGATGGCGCGCGCACAGTTCGGCTACCTCGGCTACTACAACAGGAATTGGGGATATTCACCTTTCGAGGGCTTCCTCGTCGGAGGTGACGGAATGTCGGGCTACAACACCTACGGCTCCGAGGTCATCTCGCTCAGGGGATATGAGAACTACTCGCTCACCCCTTACACCCAGACTCCGTACAGTTCTTCAGGATATGCCTATTCTGGAAATGTCTATGACAAGTTCACCGTCGAACTCCGTTATCCGGTGGTGCTTCAGCCGCAGTCCACAATCTATGCCCTCCTCTTCCTTGAGGGAGGTAACTGCTGGTCTGACATCAGGCAGTTCAATCCGTTCCACATCAAGAGGTCCGCAGGTGTCGGCGTGAGGGTCTATCTCCCTGTTGTCGGGCTTCTCGGAGTTGACTGGGGATGGGGCTTCGACGACCCTACCTACGGAAAGAGCCAGTTCCACTTCGTGATAGGACAGCAGTTCTGATGATTCTCTTATATTGATTATTAATTATAATGTATATGAATATGAAAAAAATGTTTGTTATCGCCTTGGCTGCTGTCTTTTCCCTCAGCGCTTCGGCACAGACCCTCAAGTTCGCCCACGTGAATTTCAGCGAACTGGTTCAACTTATGCCTGAAAGTGATTCTGCCCGCGTGCAGATAGAGGCTATGAACAAGGAGACTCAGGAGACCTACCAGGCAATGATTGAGGAATTCCAGAACAAGTACCAGCAGTACGAACAGAAACAGGCTTCCTGGACACCTGCGGTAAGACAGAGCAAGGAGAAGGAACTCGGTGACATCCAGACCAGGATCCAGGAGTTCGAGCAGACCGCTCAGCAGGACCTCCAGCAGCAGCAGAACAGGCTGATGGCCCCGATATACCAGAAGGCCCAGACCACAGTGAACGACATCGCAAAGGCAGGCGGCTACATCTATGTTTTCGATGCTTCCTCACTCCTCTATGTGGACAGCGCCCAGAGCACTGACATCACGGCTGAGGCCCGCAAAGCACTCGGAATACCGGAAGACAGGACACTCGAGTCCTTACAGGCTGAACTTCAGTCCCGTGCGCAGCAGCAGTAAAAAGGGACGACAGGATAACTTGCCGGGCGGCGCCTTTTGATTTCGGGGCCGTCCGGTTAAAATATAGGGGATATGCAACATAAGGTAATAGATGCAAAGGATGTTGTTATAAGGTTTGCGGGGGATTCAGGCGACGGAATGCAACTTACCGGTTCTCTTTTTGCCGATATGTCGGCGGTATATGGAAACGAACTTTCGACATTTCCTGACTATCCGGCAGAAATACGCGCTCCGCACGGGACAGTTTCCGGGGTTTCCGGCTTCACCGTACACATCGGCAGCGGAAATGTGAACACTCCGGGAGATTTCTGCGATATGCTCGTGGCAATGAACCCGGCTGCCCTGAAGGCTAATGCCAAATGGCTCAAACGCACCGCTATGGTGCTCCTCGACGACGACACATTCGATGCCCAGGGACTTGCCAGGGCGGGATTCAAGGGGAATCCTGTCGAGGAACTCGGAATAGGGGACAGGCAGATCATCGCCGTGCCCATCACGACCCTGACACAGGAAAGCCTCAAGGACAGCGGTCTTGATGTCAAGACTGTCAACAAATGCAAGAATATGTTCACTCTCGGTATGGCGTGCTTCATCTACAGCCGTCCGATGGAATATATATACTCCTATCTGGAGAGGAAGTTCTCGAAGAAACATCCTGAACTCATCGCCCCGAACAAAAAGGTCCTGAACGACGGCTTCAACTATGCCGCCAACATCCAGGCCATACCTGACACCTATACTGTCGAGCCTGCCGCAATGAGAAAGGGGCTCTACAGGAACATCACGGGAAACCAGGCGACCGCCTGGGGACTTCTCGCCGCTTCCGAGAAATCCGGTCTCCCGCTTTTCTGCGGATCATATCCCATCACTCCCGCAACCGCCATCCTTGAGGAACTTGCCATCCACAAGAGTCTCGGGGCCAAGACCCTCCAGGCCGAGGACGAGATTGCGGGAATCTGCACGGCCATAGGGGCTGCATTTGCGGGCAACCTTGCGGTGACAACCACATCAGGTCCCGGGCTTTCCCTGAAATCCGAGGCTCTCGGACTTGCCGTGATGACCGAACTCCCGCTTGTGGTGGTGGATGTCCAGAGGGCAGGCCCTTCCACAGGCATCCCGACAAAGACCGAACAGACCGACCTTAACCAGGTCCTCTACGGCCGCAACGGGGAATGTCCTATGGCTGTCGTGGCTGCCCATTCCCCTGCGAACTGCTTTGACGCAGCCTTCAACGCCGCGAAGATCGCCCTTGAGAGGATGATGCCTGTCGTGCTTCTCACGGAGGGCTTCCTCGGAAACGGGTCGGAACCGTGGCTCATCCCGTCGATGAAGGACTATCCTGAAATACATCCTCCTTTCGCTGTCGAGGGTGACGGCAAGTTCCGTCCTTTCGAGAGGGATCCCCGCACTCTTGCACGCAAATGGGCTGTCCCTGGGAGAAAGGGCTTCGAACACCGTGTGGGAGGACTTGAGAAGAACCACGACGGTGTGCTTTCCTCCGACCCGGTGAATCACGAGACTATGGTCAGGGAGAGGGCAGAGAAGGTTGCCCGTGTGGCTGATGTCATCCCTCCTCTTGAGGTGTACGGACCGCAGAGCGGAAGCCTGCTTGTCGTGGGCTGGGGCGGTACATACGGACATATCCTTTCCGCTGTGGATGAGGTGCGCTCATCAGGAAAGGAAGTCTCATTCGCCCATTTCGACTACATCAACCCTCTTCCGCGCAACACGGAGGAGGTGCTCTCGCGCTTTGACAGGATTCTGGTGTGCGAGTTGAACAGCGGTCATTTCGTGAACTGGCTGCGGGGACTGATGCCTGAGCACAATTATCTGCAGTACAACAAGGTGCAGGGCCAGCCGTTCCTCGTGCAGGAACTTGTCTCAGCCATAGAAAAGTCTTTGTAGGGTCATCTTAAAAGGAATAAAAATGTCACAATACACATTCAAGGATTTCAAGAGCGATCAGGAAGTGAGATGGTGTCCCGGGTGCGGTGACCACGCCGTGCTCGCCGCTATGCAGAAGGCTATGCCGACGGTCAGCGAAAGGCTCGGCTACGAGAAGGAGAGATATGTCGTTGTCTCGGGAATCGGCTGTTCCTCAAGGCTTCCTTATTATATGAACACATACGGCTTCCACAGCATTCACGGCCGTGCGACAGCCATATCCACAGGAATCAAGGTCGCCAACCCGACCCTGACCGTATGGCAGGCGTGCGGCGACGGTGACGCCCTTGCCATCGGAGGAAACCATTTCATCCACGCGATAAGGAGGAATATAGACATAAATATAATATTGTTCAACAATCAGATATATGGCCTGACGAAAGGACAGTATTCCCCGACCTCCAAGTTCGGGGCGATAACCAAGACCTCACCTTACGGCACGGTGGAGCACCCGTTCAATCCGGGAAGCCTTGTGCTGGGGGCAAAGGGCACTTTCTTCGCCCGGAGCCTTGACATTGAACTGAAACTGAACGAGGAGATTATGGTCGCCGCAGCGGAGCACGACGGGACATCGGTGATGGAAATGCTGACCAACTGCGTGATCTTCAACGACGGGGCGCACAAGGCAATCACCGACAGGGCCGTGAAGGAGGACAGGACGATTGTCCTCAGGCACGGGGAAAAGATGATTTTCGGCAAGAACAGGGACAAGGGCCTTGTCCTTGACGGACTCAGGCTCAAGGTCGTGACCATAGGCGAGGACGGAGTGACCGAGGACGACATCCTCACGCACGACGCCCACACGGACAACATCGGCATACATATGATGCTTGCCGATATGAAATATCCCGAATATCCCGTCGCCCTCGGAATCATCAGGGATGTCAAGGACATAACCTATGACGACGGTGTGCGCGACCAGGTCGCGGAGGTTAGCGCGAAGTCGAAGATCCATTGCGTGGATGACCTTCTGCGCAGCGGCTCCGTCTGGGAAGTGAAATGACAAAATGTTAGTTTATATAACTGCTTTTTAATAACCAATATTATGAATACCAATCAAATAATGGCTTCTTTGCAGGCCAAGTATCCAACAGAGAAAGAATATCTTCAGGCAGTCCGTGAGGTCCTTGAGTCAATTGAGGAGACCTACAACAGGCATCCTGAATTTGAGGCGGCCAAAATCGTCGAGAGGATAGTGGAGCCGGACAGGATTTTCACATTCAAAGTCACTTGGGTGGACGACAACGGGGAAATCCAGACCAACACAGGCTACCGTGTACAGTTCAACTCGGCAATAGGTCCATATAAGGGAGGCTTGCGCTTCCATCCGTCCGTCAACCTTTCGATCCTGAAGTTCCTCGGTTTCGAGCAGACCTTCAAGAATGCCCTCACGACCCTTCCTATGGGCGGAGGAAAGGGCGGCTCCGATTTCAACCCTAAGGGGAAGTCGGATGCCGAGATAATGCGTTTCTGCCAGGCGTTTATGCTCGAGTTGTGGCGCAACATCGGTCCTGACACGGATGTGCCGGCGGGTGACATCGGAGTGGGCGGACGCGAAATCGGCTTCCTTTTCGGAATGTACAAGAAACTCGCCCGCGAGCACACGGGAGTGCTTACAGGCAAGGGGATGACTTGGGGAGGCTCCCTCATCCGTCCTGAGGCGACAGGTTTCGGCGCGGTGTATTTCGTGCAGCATATGCTCCATCTCCAGGGCAAGGACATAAAAGGCAAGACAGTCGCAATCTCAGGCTTCGGGAATGTCGCCTGGGGCGCTGCGACAAAGGCCACCCAACTCGGTGCGAAGGTCATCGCCATTTCCGGTCCGGACGGAGCGATCTACGATCCTGAGGGAATGGACGACGAGAAGATAGCATATATGCTCGAACTCCGCCGCAGCAACAATGATGTCGTCGCTCCTTTCGCGGAGAAATTCCCGAGCGCGACATTCTATCCCGGGAAAAAGGCGTGGAGCATCAAGTGTGACATCGCTATGCCTTGCGCATTCCAGAACGAAATGAGCGGTGCCGATGCCGAGGAACTTCTCGCAAACGGTACGTGGTGCTGCGCGGAGGTGTCCAATATGGGCTGCACCCCTGAGGCAATCGAGGCTTTCCAGAATGCCGGCATCCTCTTCGCCCCGGGCAAGGCGGTCAATGCGGGCGGTGTCGCCACCTCAGGTCTTGAGATGACCCAGAACGCAATGCACATCAGTTGGAGCGCCGAGGAGGTTGACAGGAAACTCCACGAGATAATGTCCGACATCCACGAGGCTTGCGTGAAGTACGGCACAATGCCTGACGGATATGTGAATTATGTGAAAGGCGCCAATGTGGCGGGCTTTATGAAGGTCGCCACGGCTATGCTTGAACAAGGT
>JBJEJS010000208.1:0-2475 GCA_051878235.1 Candidatus Cryptobacteroides sp. | reverse complement strand
AAGTTTTATTGTGTAGCTTCCGCTTGTTGAATATGACCATTCCGGATTCTGCTCTGAAGAAACAGACTCCGCGCTCTCGCCGAAATCCCAACTCCAGCTCTTTATTGAGGAGCCTTCCGCCGGGATGGAGGTGTCAGTGAACTTGACAGCAGCATTCAGCATAACCTTTTCTGCGGACATTGTGAATGAGGCATGCGCCAATTCCCTCTCAGGAGTCACCACGGTCATATTCTTGGAGGCACTTGCAGTTCTTCCGTTGTTGTCTGTCACTACGAGGCGGACAACAAAAGAGCCTGTATTCTTGAAGGCATAGGAAGGGTTTTGCTCCTGCGAGAACTCCGTAGTGTTTTCCTTGTTCTCAAAATCAAAATTCCAGTCCCAGGAAACAATCTCCGTCCCCGGACAAGGTTTGGACAGGTCTGTGAACTTGACCGCGTCACCTCTTTCAACAGTTTGGGTGCTTACTTCGAAGTCAGACTCGGCAGCAGTATAATAAATAACTTTTTCCGGTTGGCAGGAAACCGCTAATAATGCAGCAACAGCCAAAAACGGTAATAATACTTTTTTCATATTCTTTTCTTTTAATTATATATCCAATCCATATTTGTTCAGTCCCGGACCACCACCTGCAGTGTATCCGTAACTTCTTCCGTCCTCAAAACGGGAAATCCAAAAGGCGTACAGGTCTCCGTCCTCCAAATGGAATCTGACCCTGATCTTCCGGCCATTCAGGGATTCAAGGCTCTTATTGTCCTTCCAAATGATTTCCGCCTTGACACTGTCCGAGGAGAACGCCACACAGTCATCTGCGCCATAACCAGGAATGACAGTCCCGGCTTCATCCAATATCTCCACCTTCAGGGAGCACCTCACATCAGCATTCACATAAAAATGGCTGCCTTCAAAACTCAGTCTCTCAGTTGTGAGGGTGCCGCTGCCTGACATAGACGCGAAACCGTCCCTCCTCAATGTTGCCAGACCGGTGGAGATGATCTCCTTTCCATTCGAATTGAATCTTCTGCCGCTCATATAGAAGAACAGTCTGTCACCGACGATAAGCGGAGAGCCGACGGCAGACTGGACATTTCCGTGATTCCACGCCGACTGGTCCTTATCGTTTATAGGACAGAACGGGACAAAATCCTCACGGTACCAGTTCCAGCCATCCCTGCTGTACCCGAGCATCAACTGATTGGTTTTTATGATTTTATTTGCCGAGCACACATCATTCTCCGGACCTGACCAGACCGAAAACACTCCGAGCAGAATGCTTTCATACGCAATGGCGTCCATATTATAGATTCCCGGAATAACCGAAGAATAAACCGGATGTCTGGGATCTGAAGGCCAGGAGCCGAACCAGAAGCAGTTCAGGTCAGGCACGGCATTCTTTGTCCCCAGGGACGGGTCCTCATTCTCCATATAATCCCTGGCCCTCACAAGCGTACTGGCATCAACCCTGACATTATGCCTCAGGGACCATACCCAAGTCCCCCTGAAAGGATTGTAGAATACAGTTGACCTGTCGGCAATCTTCTGCGAAACAGTCTGTTCCCTCCAGGCCTTTCCGTCATTTGAAGTGAAATAATGATACTGGCATCCTGAACTTCCGATGATGACATTGAACATCTTGTAGCGCTCGGACAGTTTGGTCTCCTCCTTGTCAAGCCACACGGTATTTGAATCCCTCTCAAGACCCTGATAGACTATATTGGTGCCTGGGGAGACTTTCAATGACGGTCTCGTCCATCTGATTCCGTCAGTCGATTCGGCATAACAGGTGGCGCAATAACCGCTGTTGGAGTTATTTCCCTTGGCCATATACCACATTTTGAATTTCCCGTCAGTCTCATCATACCAGACCCCGTCACTGAAAGGCGCAGCCGAGCCTGCTCCGTCATCATCTGTCATTTCCCATTCCTTCTCCGGAGTCAAGACAGGATTATCAGGTACATAAGATGCCTGATGCCATTTCCTTTCCAGAGAGGTTTCCGAAATCAGGAAATCATCAACAAAAAGCTGCCGACCGTAAGAAATGTCTATACAGGACGGTTTGTCCTTCAGATAAAACGGGTCCATTCCCGCAGTCAGATTCGTTGTGGAATTTCTCGGAGGCCACAGATCAGGCAAAGTTATACCGTTGTATAACACCTTGTCAGCAGGATTGCGGACAGGCACTTCGGCATTCTGCTCCTCTCCCTGTCCCGGTACGGGAACATCATCAGGATCTATCCTGTTGCAGTCGGCGAACACAAACACAGGAAAAATGAAAAGCAATAATAAGGTGAGTATCTTTTTCATCTTGCTCTATTTTAACGGTATATCCTGCCCTGTAGGGGAAAGTCCGGGTCCGCCTCCCGCCGTGTAGCCACGACTTTCGCCGCTCTTCCAAGGAGAGACCCAGAAGGAATACAAATCACCATCTGTCATTGTGAAACGGAGACGGACTTCCCTGCCGGCATACCTGCCGACATC
>JBJEJS010000207.1:0-2484 GCA_051878235.1 Candidatus Cryptobacteroides sp. | reverse complement strand
CAGCACAACATCAAGGTTGGAGAAATCACTGCGGAGAAAATCAAGATTGCGGTCGGTGCGGTGCTCCCTGAGCTGGAGGTGGAGCCTGAGCCGTATGTTGTGCGCGGTCCGAACTTGATGACCGCCCATCCTATCGAGGCGACAATCACATATCAGGACATCTCCCACTGTCTTGACAAGAGCATAGCCAAAATAGAGGCGGGCATTCTCCACGTGCTGGAGCAGACCCCTCCGGAACTCTATGCCGACATCGTCGAGAACGGAATCTTCCTTTCAGGAGGAGGAGCGCTTCTCAGAGGTCTCGACAAGAGGCTTTCCGACAAGGTCAACATCCCGTTCCATGTGGCGGAGGACCCTCTCAGGGCAGTCGCAAGGGGGACCTGTATGGCTCTGAAGAACACCGACAGGTACCAGTTCCTTATGCGGTAGCCTCTTGAGAAAGGAAGGATGTCCGGAAAAGGGAATATATACCATTATCTGACAAATGCGCTCGTTTTCATTGTTTTGGAGGCGGGCGCATTGATGATGCTCAACCACAGCGGGACATTGCAGAACATCTGGATAATGAAGGGCGTGCACGCCTTTATGGGGACTGTCTGGGGAGGAAGCGAATCCGTGAAATACTACTTCTCCCTAAAGAGCGAGAACCGCCGCCTTGTGGAGGACAACGACAGGCTTGTGAGCGAACTGAGGCACTACAAGGACATCCTTGACGGGATGCAGGAGCAGGGGCATTCCCTCAGGCCGTCGTCGGACCGCTACAGGTACATCCCCGCATCCGTCGTCAAGATGAGCCACAACAGGCAGCACAACTACATCATAGTCAACAAGGGCTCCGAAGACGGGGTCAGGGAGCGCGCGGGAGTGATAACCCCGGACGGGGCGGTCGGAATCATCAGCGCGGTGAGCCGCCATTATTCCTACGCCATCGCCTTCACCAATCCTGATATGGCCATCAGCACCCGCATAGGACACGAGGGCGCTGTCGGCACGATGACCTGGGACGGGATGAGCGCGAGAGGCGCTGTGCTCAATGAGATTCCGTGCCATATCCAGGCCGAAGCCGGAGACACTGTCTATACAAGCGGATTCTCCGTAATCTTCCCTCCTGACATCCCTCTCGGGACAATTGTGGACAAGAGCCTGAAGAACGGGGCGACCTATGAGATAAGGGTGTCCCTGTTCGAGGATTTCAGGGATATAAGATATGTCTCCATCGTTTGCGACTCTGATTTTGATGAAATAGAAGAACTTGAGAAGAGATGAGAACGGCCGCACATAATTTCCCAGTCCTTTTCCTGCTGTTGGTCCTCGCCCAGATGGTCATCAGCAACTATTTCAATTTCAGTATGTTCGTCACACTGTCCATCCTTCCTGCGCTTGTGATGTGCATACCGGTGTCCGTCAGCACGCTGATGTGTATGGTGATAGCCTTCTCCACAGGCCTTGCCGTCGATGTGATGGCTGACGGGGTCATCGGCCTCAATGCCTTGGCGCTCGTCCCTGTGGCTCTTCTCAGGAGGACATTCATCAGAATATTCCTTGGGGAGGACATCATCAACAGGAACGAGGACTTCTCGTTCAGGAAAAACGGTATCGCCAAGGTTTCCCTCGTGATGTTCTGCTCCATTGTGCTGTTCTTCGGCATATATGTCCTCACCGACTGTGCGGGGATGAGGCCTGCGTGGTTCTGCATTGTGAAGATTGCAGCCTCGCCCGCCGTCAGTTACATCGTCTCGCTGCTTGCGGTCTCCATACTGACATCTAAGGACAGGCAGTGATGACACTCGACAGGCGCAACAAACTTCTGATAGGTCTCAGCATCGTGGCGGCGATACTGATCGTCAGGCTGTTCACCATCCAGATCATCGACGACAAGTACAAGATCGACGCATCCAACAACTCAATGGTATATAACACCATCTATCCCACAAGGGGCATAATGCACGACAGGAACGGCAACATCCTCGTCGGCAACAAGGTCGCATACGACATCCTTGTCACTCCGAGGGAGGTGGGTCCTTTCGACACGGCGGCGTTCTGCAGGATACTCGGTGTGGAGAGGGAGTTTATGGACGCGAAATTTGCGGAATACAGGAAATACCGCAGGAAAATCGGCTACCAGAGCGTTGTGCTCCTCAAACAGGTGCCGACCGAAACATATATGAGATTTGCCGAGACGGCATATATGTTCCCGGGTTTCAGGGGACAGGCGAGGAACATCAGGGAATATCCGTTCAATGCGGGAGGAAACCTTCTGGGTTATGTCTCCGAAGTGGACCAGAACTACATCAACCGTCATCCTGGGGAATACAAAAGCGGCGACTACGCCGGTATGACTGGCATAGAGGCGGCGAGGGAGGCGGAACTCAGGGGAGAAAAGGGATATTCCATATATCTCCGTGATTCGAGGAACAAGATTATAACCCGCTACAACGACGGGGAGATGGACAAGGAGGCTGTTCCCGGGAAGGACATCACAAC
>JBJEJS010000206.1:0-12691 GCA_051878235.1 Candidatus Cryptobacteroides sp. | reverse complement strand
AGGTATAATCTAAAATTTTGAATGCAATGAGTGAAAAAGTGGCTCAAGGGAAGAAATTCAATGTGAAATTGTGTGTGATGCTGCCGATTGTGCTGGCAATCACATTATTCCTTTGGTTTGTGCCGTCAGGGTTCTTTGGAATTGACGGGCTGACGGTGGTTGAGCAGAGGACAATTGCGATATTCGTGTTCGCCGCTCTGATGTGGATGTTCGAGGTGATACCGACCTGGACCACCTCCGTCCTTATTATAGTGATAATGCTGCTCACCATCTCGGACAGCAGCATAGCATTCCTGAAGGGCTCAGGCGTGCCTGGTGAACTCGGGACCCTCGTAAGTTACAAGTCCCTTCTTGCGACATTCGCAGATCCTGTGATAATGCTGTTCCTCGGTGGATTCGTCCTTGCGATTGCCGCCACAAAGGTTGGACTGGACGTGCAGTTGGCTCGTGTCCTGCTGTGGCCTTTCGGCAAGAAACCGAAATTCGTCCTGCTCGGCTTCCTTTTTGTCATCGGCATCTTCTCGATGTTCATGTCCAACACAGCGACAGCGGCGATGATGCTCACCTTCCTCGCCCCGGTGCTCAAGACCCTGCCTCCTGACGGAAAGGGACGCATCGGTCTTGCCCTCGCGATTCCGATTGCAGCCAACCTCGGAGGTATCGGAACTCCGATTGGAACTCCTCCGAATGCCATCGCGCTGAGTTATCTCAACGACTCCCTGCATATGGACATCGGATTCGGAGAGTGGATGCTGCATATGGTGCCTTTCGTCATCGTGATGCTGCTCATCTCCTGGGGACTCCTTCTGTGGATGTTCCCGTTCAAGGCGAAGACCATCGAACTGAACATCACGGGAAATGCCAAGAGGACCCCGCAGACCTATATCGTTTGGGTCACTTTCGCCGTCACCATCCTTCTGTGGATGCTTGACAAGGTCACCGGAATCAACTCCAATGTGGTTGCGATGATACCTGTCGCCGTGTTCTGCGTCACTGGAGTAATCGGGAAGGAGGAACTCAAGGAAATCAACTGGAGCGTGCTCTGGATGGTTGCCGGAGGTTTCGCCCTCGGTGTCGCCCTGAACAGCACCGGTCTTGCCGAACATCTCGTCAATTCCATTCCGTTCGGCTCGTGGATGCCGTTTGTCGTTATTGTGGCTTCAGGCTTCCTCGGCTACTTCATCTCCAACTTCATCTCCAACACCGCCGCAGCAAACCTCATCGTTCCTATTTTGAGTGCAGTCGGAGTTGGTATGGGTGATTCGCTCCTCGCGATTGGAGGTGTCAAGACCCTGCTTGTCGGTGTCGCACTCTCGACTTCACTCGCTATGCTGTTCCCGATTTCCACCCCTCCGAATGCCCTTGCGCACTCCACAGGCCTGGTCACCACAAAGGATATGACCAAGGTGGGTCTGGTGATTGGCGTAATAGGTTTCGTGCTCGGCTACGGAATGCTTATTTTCATCGGAATATAATGAATATAAACAATATATAATGAAGAAATCTTTAATGATGTTCCCGCTTGCTGCGCTCCTCCTTTTGGGAGTGTGCCAATCCGGTGAACTGTCCGCAAAGGACAAGGCCGCAAAGAAAGAGAGTGCGGTTAAGCAGGAAATTAAGAGCCATTTCAAACTCTATGGCTTCATCAGGAACTTTTTCGCCTTCGACTCCCGTGAGAGCACGGCAGGAACGGGCGACCTGTTCTATTATCTTCCTAAGGACGAGAAACTGAACGCAGTCGGGGATGACCTCAATGCAGTCCCTTCATTCAGGTTTCTGGCATTGACTTCCCGCGTGGGCCTCGATGTGACAGGCTACCAGATAGGCAGGACAAAGTTCGGCGCGAAAGTCGAGGCTGACTTTTATGCAGGACTTACCTCCTCAAGCACCAATGCTGCCTTCCCTAACCAGTCCAAGGTGAACGGGACAGCGCAGTTGCGCCTCCGCCAGGCCTATGTTACGGTCGGTTGGGATGACCTCAATGCCTGCGGCAAGGACGACAATGCCTCCGTTTTCCTGAAGATAGGACAGGCGTGGCATCCGATGGCGGCAGACCAGCCTCACGTGTTCAGCCTTGAGACAGGTGCGCCGTTCAATGCCTTCAGCCGTACACCTATGGTTATGATGGATGCGTCAATCGGAAAGAACTTTATGGTGACCGCAGGCGCATTGTGGCAGATGCAGTATCTCTCACAGGGACCTGAGGGGGCTTCCGCAGACTACATCAAATACGGCTGCACTCCTGAGGGATATGTGGGGCTGACCGTGAAGTCCAACAACGGCTTCCTCGCCCGTGCAGGTGTTGACATCCTCAGCATCAAGCCGCGCCGTCTCGGCACCGCAGTCGTGGACGACCCTGAGCATCCTGGGACAAAGGTTTCCGCGACCGTCAAGGTGAAGGACCGCATAACCACTGTCTCCCCTTACATCTATCTTCAGTACAAGAAAGGATCTTTCGAGGCAAAGGCGAAGACCATCTTCAGCCAGGGCGGAGAGCATATGAACCTTATGAGCGGCTATGGCATTTCCCGCAATGACTTCGATGACGGTCATTATGAATACACTCCTTTCCAGACCTCATCCACCTGGGCATCCCTCTCCTACGGAAAGAAATGGCAGGTGATGCTTATGGGAGGCTATGTGAAGAATCTCGGGACAAAGACCGAAATGGTGAATGCTGACGGAAAAGTCCTTACGGACAATTTCTATTTCAGCGCGAACGGCTCAAAGAGCCTCAACTCAATGTGGCGCGTGATTCCTGCCGTCGTCTATAACATCGGCAAGTTCTCCCTCGGTCTTGAGTACAATGTGACTGCCGCCCGCTATGGTGACGGGAAATCCTACAACATCTACGGACTTTCCCTCGACGGACTCCATTGGGTCTATAACCACCGCGTCCAGATGATGGTCAAGTTCACCTTCTAAGGATCTTAAGGAAATAAACTGCATAAGATTCTTTAGATATTCCTGAATATCATAAATTATAATAAGCCGACCTTCACAGGCCGGCTTATTTGTTGTTCTATTCAATATTTATGTTAAAACTAAACTGATTGCGCCATTCATTACTCAAATCTTGTGCCATTATATGCACAAAGGAACTCATCTTCGCTGATTCTTAGCAGTTTCATCCTTTTGACAAAAGCTGGAATCTCCTGTTCAATAAAATCCTTCCTCTGTTTTATGAAGATTTTCTCTTTCGCACCGGGACTGATGAAATATCCTATGCCCCGTCGGTTGTAGATTATCCCGTCCCCTGTCATCTTTTCATAACTGCGCATCACGGTGTTGGGGTTGACCCCTATTTCCGCTCCGTATTCCCTGACTGATGGAATCCTGGACTCCTCCGTCAGTTCCCCGCTGATGATCCGCTCGCAGAACCTGTCGCAGATTTGCAGGTATATTGATTTTTCAGAATTGAATTCCATAATTGTTCCTTTTAATGTTTTATTGTCTTAAGCCTCAGGTATGTCGCAACCAGAAGGCCTGCAAGTATCGTGATGTCGAGGATTGTGTCAACAACCTCCAAAGTCTTGAATGTGTCTGTGAAGAGTTCCATTGCCTCCGCCCCGTTCAGGACTTCCGGAGTGAATTCCTGGAAATGGCTTGAGAACCAGTGCACCGCAATCGGGCTGATGACCATACTGACTGCAATGCCGACCCCCATAAGGGTGAGGATTGTCTTCGCAGTCTTGCTCTTTTTGAAGCAGATCGCACCGAGCAGGAACACCATTATTGTCGTGATGACATCGTCAATGCCGCTGAAAGGATTGATCTGAAGATTCTTCGGGGTCAGTTCGGCCAGTTCATCGCTACCCGCCATTATCAGGCTGAATACTTTTCCGAACACCTCTGAAGTGCTTCTCTCAAGGGCAGGGTCAATAACTGTAAGGAGCCAGTCGAAGGAAAGGAAAACAGCAGCGAACACTCCCGGAATGATGACGATGCAGTTCAACAGCATCGACAGATATTTCTCGAAGGTTGACGCAGGCAGCAGGATGTAGGAGGACCCGCCCCTCCTGTCGGTGATGCTGCCGTAGCATTTCACAGGCATTGTCACCACAAGGACGATTGCGGCCACACAGAACACCGCAAACCTGAATTCCCCTTCAAGTGAGCCCCAGTGCCCGCTGACGCAGAGTGAAAGGACTCCACTGATCAGATATGTCATCACTCCCGACAGGGAAATGATCAGAAGGCTCAGCCCGTAGTTGGCGGCACATCCCTTGAGGTCCGCCACAAAATATTTTCCGAATCTGCGGAAATCGAATATCTCTTTCATAACTTCAGTCTTATTTGTTGAATATTCCTTTTACAAGTTCCTTGTGTTTGTGGACGGCATTGAAAAGTGCCTCGATGTTCACCTTGCTGTCCTCTCCTGTGGAGTTCACCCTCACTTGGATTGCCCCTCCCGGAATCATCTCGCTGTAGAGGGCGTCCGGACTTATGACATTCGAATAGTCGAAGAAGAGTTTGTCCGTTATTTCCTCGATGGATGCATTCAGGAGCACATCCTGCCGGTCAAGGATGATGATCGGGTCGATGATGTTCTCAAGGTCACGCACCTGGTGGGTCGAGATGAGGATTGTAGAGTCCTCTGGAGTGTATTTCATAACCGCCTTCCTGAACTGTGCCTTTGACGGGATGTCAAGCCCGTTGGTCGGCTCGTCCATATACAGATATTTGCATCCGCACGCGAGGGCGAAACTGATATAGGTCTTCTTCAACTGTCCGCAGGACATTGCGTTCATCTTCCTGTCGGTCTCCGTCTCAAGCACATCCATAATCTCCTTGAATGTGGCGAGGTCGAAATTAGGCCAGAATCTTCCGTATGCGTCAGCGTATGACAAAGCCTTCATATTCACAGGAGCGACATCGTCGCTCAGGAAATATTGCAGGCCGAGGAGCGACGGCTCCCTTTTCCACGGATTGTGCCCGTCAATGTCAATCGACCCCGTCCGGACTTTCTTCAGGCCGCAGAGCAGGGTAAGCAATGTCGTCTTTCCGACCCCATTCTCTCCGAGAAGCCCATATACGCGCCCCTCCTCAAGATTCATTGTGATGTTCTTCAGCACAGGCGTCTCGCCGTAACTGAAACTGATGTCATTGATGTGTATCATGGTTTATAGGTGTATTAGTGAAGTAGTACACTGCAAAGATAGACACAATTTTCATATCTCCAAATTTTTTTTGAAAAAATGTTTATTTTTGTGGGCTTTATGAAGATTCCTTGTGAGCCTTCGCAAAAATGTGCCGATGAAAAGAAAAAAAAAGATACTCCTGTACCTTGGAATCCCTGCCTTTCTGCTGCTTGCAGCGGCTTCTGGTTTCGGGTATATTTACTATTGTGACAATATGAGGCCGAATTTCCCGGAGGGCTTCACGGTCTTCGTCTATCCTGAGATGACATCTTCCGCCGTCCTTGACACCCTGTGCTCAAAGGGGAATGCCAGGAGTAGGGGAAGCCTTGAAAGGTGCGCCTCAAGGGTCGGGCTCGAAACCTCCCTCAAGCCTGGGAAATATGTCTTCCCTGACGGCTGCACAAGCATATATGCCGTCCGCAAGATTGCCAACGGATGGCAGTCGCCCCACAATCTCACACTCTCGGGCACAATCAGGACAAAGCCGAAACTTGCCAGGATAATTGCCTCGCAGATGATGACAGACTCTCTCACAATAGATTCCCTCCTGCGTGACGACTCCTTTCTGAGCCGTTACGGATTCGACTCCGAGCACATCTTCGCGATGTTCCTTCCTGACACCTACCAGGTCTATTGGACGGACAGCCCCGAGAAGATTTTCGACAGGTTCAGGAAAGAATATGACCGTTTCTGGACACAAGAGAGGCTTGAGAAGGCCTCTGCCCTGAAACTTTCCCCGATGCAGGTCTCCGTCCTCGCCTCAATCGTGAGCGGGGAGAGCCTGAAAAGTTTTGAATATCCTGTGATTGCGGGGGTGTACCTCAACAGGCTCAGGCGTGGGCAACTCCTGCAGGCTGATCCCACAGTGGCATTCTGCTATGACTACAGCCTGAACAGGATTCTGAAGAAGCATCTGCAGATTGATTCGCCCTACAACACCTACAAATACAAAGGGCTGCCTCCAGCCCCGATCAATATCCCCCCGAAAGCGTGCATAGATGCCGTCCTCAATCCGCAGGAGCACAACTATTATTATTTCTGCGCGAGTCCGGATTTTGACGGGACACACCGCTTTGCCGCCACATTCAACGAGCACAAACGCAATGCGCAGCAGTTCCAGCGTGCCCTCACGCTCCGAATGAAGGCAAAGGCCGCCGAAAACTCCTGACCCGTCCCGACGGTCCGATTTCAGAATTTGTCCCGGTCCTGAAGCAGTTTCCTTGCAAGGATGCCCGCCGCACACGCGACAAGGTCCGCGCAAGGGCGTTTCTTGTAGTATGCCTCCGTCCTGTCAGAAGGCTCAGGCGATTCGGAGACCCTCTCTGAGCCGCTGCGGGACGCACCCATAGGCCTCAGCCCCAGAAGTTCCCCGCAGACAATACTCCCGTTCTCCTTGCGGAATTCCTCTGCAAGTTCTTGGACCAAAGCGTAGTTGGCTGTCTTGGATGCCTTGTCCGAAGGGTCTTCCGCCCCTCTTGCGAATCCGCTTGCCATCACCATCGCGCTCACCGTCCCGCAGACCTCCCTCATCCTTCCCATTCCTCCTCCGAAGCCCGACCCCGCTTTCTTCAGCATCTGGGCATCCACATCCAAAATGTCCGAAAATGCGAGCAGGACCGCCTGGCAGCAGTTGTAGCCCTCCAGAAAATATCCTCTCGCCTTTTGTTCCCTTTCCTGAATCTCTGTTTCCATATTCCTGGTTCTTACGGTCTCCAGAACCATACGGTCCCGTTTCCCCGACCGCAAAAATACAAAACATTTTTCTCCCCTGACAAAAAATTATATTCTCAAATTCCCAAAATATCAATACCTTTGTCTTCCTATGGATAAACCGTTGAAAAAAGAGGTCCCGAATGATGAACTGATACCCCAGATAGGTCTGCTTCTGGGCGAGGGAATGGAGGTCACTATGTCCGTCAAGGGCTACAGTATGCTTCCCTTCATAGTCGGAGGAAGGGACAGCGTCGTGCTGAAATCCCTCGGAGGGAATGCCCCGTAGCCGTTGGACATCGTCCTTGCCAAAATCTCCACAGGGCATTTTGTCGTGCACAGGGTCATCAGGACGGAAGGGGAGCGCATCACCCTGATGGGGGACGGGAATGTCGGGAGGACAGAGACCTGCAGGCCGCAGGACATACTCGGAAAGGTCATCGGGATAGACTATGGGGGAAGGTTATATGACCCTGACACACGGTTTATGCGCTTCTGCGCGAGGTGCTGGATATTCCTCAGACCCGTAAGAAGATATATACTCGCGGTATGGAAGCGGTGCTTCCTCCGCTTTTTGTATAAATGAAATATAAATATATATAATATATGAAGATAATAGACGGATTC
This sequence comes from Candidatus Cryptobacteroides sp., assembly GCA_051878235.1. Lineage (GTDB taxonomy): Bacteria > Bacteroidota > Bacteroidia > Bacteroidales > UBA932 > Cryptobacteroides. The sequence continues at coordinate 5,213 of JBJEJS010000206.1, read as the reverse complement.
AGAATGAGGACCATCGCCGGTGAGAGCGTTGTCATCGGTGAGGGTATGGCTCAGATAAACTTCAACAAACTAATCTCCCTCAATTCATCGGCGGCGCTCCTGTGGCAGAGCGTGGAGGGGAAGGAATTCACTGTGGATGACCTCTGCAAGGTGCTTCTTGAGAATTATGACATCACAGAGGATGTGGCGAGAAAGGATTCCGAAGCCATAGCCAAGGCGTGGATAGAGGCCGGCATTGTCAGCGAATAGTGCGGAAAAGCGGCGGGGAATGACACCATTTCAAGGGACAGCGCTTCGGCAGATGAGCGTAAGGGAAAGCGTCAGGGCTCTGTGGAAAGCCTCGGAAGGATTCAGGGGAAAGATTTTCCTTGAGTTCTGCTGCGGCTTGGTCGGTATGGTCTCATCCCTCGGATTTGTTTGGAGCACAAAGTCCCTTGTGGACATCGCCACGGGAGGGGGAGAGGGACTCGGCACGGGCATAGCGCTGATGGCCTCCCTGATGCTGACAGGCATAGTGGCGAGACTTCTCCAGAATCGTGTGGGGCAGTTGAATCTTGCCTCCCTGAAGAATGCCCTGAGGCGCAAATATTTCTTCCTGATAATGAACAGCAGTTGGGACGGGCGGGAGAAATTCCACTCGGGAGATGCCGTGAACAGGATAGAGGACGATGTCAGGATTCTTGCGGAGACAGTCTGCAGGGGAGTGCCTGGGGCGCTTCTCACGGCCCTCCAACTGGTCTGCGCATTCGCCCTGCTCTGCGCGATGCAGTGGCAACTCGCCCTGATTGTGATTTTCATAATGCCTGTCGCCCTGGTCGTCAGCAAGTTCTATTTCAAGAGGATGCGTGCCCTGAACAAGGACATCCGTTCCACTGACAGCAAGGTCCAGGGACATATCCAGGAGAATCTTCATCACAGGATAGTCATCAAGTCGCTCGACTATGTGCCTTCTTCCGTGGAGTCCCTCGACAGAATACAGAGCGACCTTTTCGACAGGGAGAAGGAGAGGGCGGACTTCAGCCTGTTCTCCTCTCTTGCCGTCCGTCTGGGATTCAACGGGGGCTATTTCGCCGCCTTTGTCTGGAGCATCTTCGGGATTATGGACGGGACGGTGACCTACGGAATGATGACCGCGTTCCTCCAACTCGTGATGCAGGTGCAGAGGCCTGTGGTCGATCTGGGCAGGCAGATACCTGTCTTTGTCACCTCGCTCACATCCGTGGAGAGGCTTCTGGAGATAGGAACCCTTGAGCAGGAGTCGGGGCAGAGGGCCGAACTGACTGACGGTCCTGTCGGAGTGAAGTTTGAGAATGTGGACTTCTCCTATCCCGATTCAGACGGGAAAGTCCTTTCGGATTTCTCCTGTGACTTCAGGCCCGGAACAATCACCGCCCTGCTCGGGGAGACGGGAATCGGGAAAAGCACGATGCTGCGCCTGATGATGGGCTTCCTGAAACCTGACAAGGGCAGGGTGACTGTCTATGACAGGACCTGCGCTCATCCGGCTTCGGCATCGACAAGGTGCAATTTCATTTTTGTCCCGCAGGGAAACTCCCTGATGAGCGGAACAATTAGGGACAACCTCAGAATCGGCAGCCCTGATGCGACACAGGAACAGATGGAGGAGGCCCTGAAGGCGGCTGCGGCGGATTTTGTCTTTGAACTCCCTGATGGCCTCGACACCTTCTGCTCCGAAAAGGGGGAGGGCTTCAGCGAGGGGCAGGCACAGAGGATTGCCATCGCGCGTGCCCTTCTGCACAAAGGCTCGGTCCTTCTTCTGGACGAGCCGTCCTCCGCCCTGGACGCGGCCACGGAGGCAAAACTCTTTTCCGGACTGTCCGCAATGAGGGACGGGCGCACTATGGTGATGGTCACCCACAGGAGCGGGGCCCTTTCAATCGCCGACTCAAGTGTCAGCCTCGGCTGATTTTCCTGACATTCCTCAATGACTTCAACTGGGAGATTACCTTGTCCAGTTCCATATCGCTCGGGACTGAAATCTTCGCCGTGATCATATAGGTGTCGTGCTTGTTGTTCTCCGTGAAACTGAACGAGCGTATGGAGGCCTTGAACGAGTTCACCACATCGAAGATGTCATTGATTACGGAAGGCTCCAGGTCGGCGGTTATCCTGAGTTCCACCTGGAAACTTGAAAGGCTCTGCGCCTGGCTCCACCTTGCCCTGAGCACCCTGTATGAATACTTCTCCAGAAGCCTTGCTGCATTAGGGCAGGAAATCCTGTGAATCTTTATCCCCTCCTTCTGCGACAGGAAGCCGAAGATGTCGTCCCCGTAAACCGGATTGCAGCACTTTGACATCTTTATGTCGAAGCCTTTCGTGCTCTGCATACTCTCGATTACCACAGGACCGTTCTCCGTCCTCTCTCCCTGACGGGAAGTCTTTCCTGCCTGCTGCTGGGCGGGAACATCCTGGGCCTCCTTCCTGCTCTCCTGTTCGAGAATGTAGGACTTGATGTCGTTTATGTCGAGTTCCCCCTCGCCGATTGCGGCATAGAATGCGTTCAGAGTCTTGTAGCCCCTCTTCTTCAGGAATACGGCAAGTTCCTCGTCGCTGATGTCCAACTTCCAGTTCTTCAGCCTCCTCTCCAGAAGTTCCTTTCCGTCGGCAGCCTTCTTGAACTCCTCCTCGGAAAGCATCTGGCGTATTTTGGTGCGGGCCTTTGAGGTCACGACAAAGCCCAGCCAACCCGAATTCGGCTTCTGGTTCTTCCCGCTCATAATCTCCACCACATCCCCCGTCGAGAGTTTCTCCTTGATGGAGACCGCCTTGCCGTTCACCTTTCCCCCCGTGCACTTCACTCCAAGGTTGGAATGGATGTCAAATGCGAAGTCAAGGACGCTCGCCCCCACAGGCAGCCTCCGCAGTTCCCCTGAAGGCGTGAATACGAAAATCTCCTTTGATGGCGGCTGCGGGAGGTCATCCTCATAATAGCCCGCCGACGGGTCTGCCGAAGACGAGTTCTGCGGATGCTCAAGGGTGGTGCGCACGGAAGCAAGCCAGTTGTCAAGGGCCGCCTCGTGCTTGATTCCCTTGTAGGACCAGTGCGAGGCAAGTCCGCTCTCGGCCATTTCGTCCATCCTCTTTGTCCGGATCTGCACCTCAAGATATGCGCCCTGGCGGTTTTTGACGGTTATGTGCAGTGACTCGTAACCGTTGGGCGTCGGATTGGAAAGCCAGTCGCGCAGCCTTTTCGTGTCGGACTCATATTCCTCCGTCACATACGAGAACACCTTCCAGCACAGGTCGTGCTCGATTTTCCTGTCAGGCTCGCAGTCGATGATGAACCTGATGGCGAACACATCGAAGACCCCCTCGAAAGGGACTTTCTGCTTCTGCATCTTCTTCCAGATTGACCAGGCGGTCTTGGTGCGGACCTTCAACTTGTATTTGATTCCCGCGTCCGACAGTTTCTTCTTCAAAGGCTCGATGAAGTCCGTCATAAGCCTCTGCCTGTCGTCCTCCGTGCTTTTCAATTTGTTGGTGATAGCCCTGTACTGTTCAGGCTCGGCATATCTGAAATATATGTCCTCCATCTCGCTCTTCATATTGTACAGTCCCAACTGGTGGGCGAGCGGGATGTAAAGCATCAGGGTCTCCAGAATCTTCCTCTCACGCGAAAGTTTCGGGAACAGGTCGAGGTTTCTCATCACCTCCAGCCTGTCCGCCAGTTTCAGAACGGTCACACGCGGGTCCTTTGAGTAACTGACAATCAGTTTCTTGTAGTTGTCGGCCTCAAGCCTTGTGTCCTTTGGCTTGATGAGGGCTATCTTGTTCAGCCCGTCCACCATCGTATAGACATCCTTCCCGAAATCCTCCGGCACATTCTCCGTGTCGGATGCGCAACTGTGCATCAGGGACTTCAGAGAGTCTATGGTGATGTCGGAGCTCATCCTCATCGCCTCGTGGAGGAACACAGCGGCGACGCAGCCTGCCGGAAGTCCTATTTCCCGTGAGGCGATGAGAGCCACATTCACGGGATGCTCAATGAACGGCTTCCCGTTGCCTCTCGTCTGATCTTTGAGTGTGACGGCGGCAATGTCATACGCCGCACGGACAATGCCGAGGGATTCAGGGTCGAAACCGGGGAACAAATCTTTTATCTCATCCATAGCGATAGGGGAATTAGGGAATATTGAATATTCCTACAATCTGCAAAAATAGGAATATTCCCGTATTTTCGGAAAATATGAGACTTTATATATGGTGATTTTTCCTATATTTGACTTCAGTTTGCTGTGACTTCGTCATAATTAACGGTATATGATAAATATTCCTAAATATACTTATATATGAAAAAGATTTTGACTCTCATTGCCTTGCCTTTGTGTCTGGCGGCATCCGCGCCTACCGCTTCCTGCGCGCCAAAAAATGGAAAGCACAAGATTGCCGTTGTGGCGCACAGGGGATTCTGGGACTGCGAGCAGGCAGGAAAGGCAAAGAACTCCATCGCCTCATTGACTCAGGCGCAGGAAAACGGCTTCTGGGGAAGCGAGTTCGATGTCAATATGACATCCGACGGCCAGCTTCTTGTCTTCCACGACTCTGTGATTGACGGAAAAAGCATCGAGAAGAATCCTGCATCCACATTCGACTATTACCGCCTTGCAAACGGGGAGAAGATTCCGACCCTTGACGAATATCTGGACCAGGGTGCCAAAAGCAGGACGATGCTCGTGCTCGAACTCAAGAAACATTCCTGCAAGGAGGTTGAGGACAAGGCAGTGGAACTGGTGATTCAGAAACTCCGCGACCACAAGCTCCTCAAGAAGAACAGGGTGATGTTCATCTCATTCAGCATCAACATCTGCAAGGAGTTCTCCCGTCTTGCCCCAGGCTTCACGGTGCAATACCTTGATGACGACCTCACTCCGGACCTGATTTTTGCTGAGGGAGTGAATGGGATAGACTCCCATCACGGTCCTCTCCGCAAGAACGGCTTCGAGAGGCTCCATCAGGCAAGGAAAAACGGAATGAGCGTGAATGTCTGGACAGTCAACAAGGAAGAGGATATGAAACCTCTGATTGAGGCTGAGGTCGACCAGATCACCACCGACAAGCCGCTCAGGCTCCGCAGTCTTCTCGGTGACAATGAATTGAAATAGTTATTCAGAAATAAAATTAAGGAGGGTGTCCGTAAGGTGACATGAACCCCGAAAGTTAGACAAAAAACTTTCGGGGTTTTGTTATGTCCA
>JBJEJS010000205.1:0-2490 GCA_051878235.1 Candidatus Cryptobacteroides sp. | reverse complement strand
GTGTCGGATATTCCTTCCTGACCAACAACCCCACAAAGTCCGTCGCGGACTATCTGAAGAAACTGGAGAAGATGGGGATTGTGGCCGATGAAGACAATATGTACACGACATCCCTTGCCGCAATCGACTATATAAAGTCCCATTATCCGTCCGCGAGAAGGCTGTTCCTCCTCGGGACAGAGAGTATGGTCTCACAATTCGAAAAAGCGGGGTTTGAGTCCTGCGCGGATGACCCTGATGATGTCCCTGATGTGCTTGTGGCGGCATTCGACCCGACGCTTGTCTATCCGCGTCTTTGCCGTGCGGCGTGGTGGGCTTCCCAGGGCATCCCTTACATAGCCACCAATCCGGACAGGGTCTGCCCGACAGACCAGAGGACAATCCTTGTGGACTGCGGATCAATCTGCAGGTGCATCGAGTCCGCTTCGGGGAGACGCCCGGACATAACCCTCGGGAAACCTGACCCGAATATGCTTTATGGAATAATGGACAAATACGGCCTGAAGCCGGATGAGGTCGCGATGGTCGGGGACAGGATCTATACCGACACGGCGACAGCGCACAATGCAGGCGCGTTCGGGGTCCTGGTGCTTTCAGGGGAGACCACTCTGGAGACTGCCCTGAAGGTGGCGGAGGACGCCAGTGGCAATCCTGCTCCCGAGTTCTTCCCGCCTGACCTCATAGTCCGCGATGTGGAGGAACTGGGGAAACTTATCCTTGCTTCGCGGTAAGGATTCCGAGTGCTGTTCCTTCCCCTCATCAGTCCTGATTTTGTCGTTCTTGGTCCCTTCATTCCGGGTCTTGCCGTTCCCGGCTTGACCGGGAATCTTTCTTTCGGACAGATCCCCGATCAGGTCAGGGATGACGTTGAAGGGTCAGGTCTGGTATGATACTGACGGAACAGGTCTGGTATGACGGCCTGTCAACGTCCGTAGCCTGCAGGAAGGACCTTGATGAACTGCTGCACATAAAGGTTCCAGTCGGCAATCATCCGTGCGGCGATAGCGCTGCCCGTGTGCCTGTGGTGCTCCCTGATGAGGGCGAGAAGTTCTTCCCTGTCACAGTCCTCCTCGATGAGTGACAGTTCGACCATATCCATATTGCAGTAATAGTCGAAGTCCCCGTCAGGATTCCATATATATGCTATGCCTCCGCTCATTCCTGCGGCGAAGTTCCTTCCCGTCTTTCCGAGCACCACGACCCTTCCTCCTGTCATATATTCACAGCAATGGTCGCCGACGCCCTCAACTACGGCGCAGGCCCCGCTGTTCCTCACGCAGAATCTTTCTCCGACCTGCCCGTTGATGAACATCCTGCCTCCTGTCGCGCCGTATCCTATAGTGTTTCCTGCAATGATGTTGTCCTGTGCGCTGAATTCCGCCTCCTCGTCAGGTACGACAATTATCTTACCTCCTGAAAGACCCTTGCCCATATAGTCATTCGCATCACCCTCAAGCCTGAATGTCAGCCCATTGCATAGGAACGCCCCGAAACTTTGGCCTGCCGAGCCCCTGAAGGTGATGGTGATGCAGTCCTCAGGAAGGCCCTCCTGTCCGTAAAGCCTTGTGATGTGCCCGCTCATCATCGCCCCCACGCTCCTGTCCGTGTTGAGTATCTGCACCCCGAGGCTGATTTTTCTTGCGGCAAGGATTGCAGGCTCGATCATTGACATAAGTTCCCTGTCCTTGATCTGGCCGATTCCGTGCTCCTGCGGCGAGGTGAACACCCTCGCATTGTCCCTTGCGTTTTCGGGTATATGGAGGACGCGGTCAAGGGACACCTTGTTTGCCTTGGCCCCGTCAGGATACTGTCGTTTGTGCAGAAGGTCCGCCCGTCCGATTACCTCCTGAAGGCTTCTGTAGCCCATCTGCGCAAGATATTCCCTGAGTTCTGTCGCAATGAACCTGAAATAGTTCTCGAGATGTTCAGGCTTTCCTGCAAACCGTTTCCTGAGTTCCGGACTCTGCGTGGCGATTCCTGCGGGACAGGTGTTCGTGTTGCACTTGCGGCACATCACGCAGCCGAGGGCGATGAGGGGAGCGGTGCCGAATCCGAATTCCTCCGCCCCGAGAAGTGCCATAAAGAGCACATCCCTCGCGGTCTTCATCCCGCCGTCCACCTGAAGCCTCACCTTGCCCCTGAGATTGTTCACCACAAGGGTCTGCTGCACCTGTGCAAGGCCTGTCTCGGCAGGACTTCCGGCGTGCTTGACCGAACTTGCAGGGCTGGCTCCCGTACCTCCGTCACCTCCGCTGATGAGGATCACATCGGCCTTTGCCTTGGTGACTCCCGCCGCGATTGTGCCCACACCTGCCTCTGAAACGAGTTTCACGCTGATTCTCGCGTCGCTGTTCACATTCTTCAGGTCATATATGAGTTGTGCGAGGTCCTCAATTGAATATATGTCGTGGTGGGGCGGAGGGGAAATCAGGGTGATTCCCGGGATTGACCTCCTTGTCTTTGCAATCAGAGCGTCCACCTTGAAGCCTG
>JBJEJS010000204.1:0-2502 GCA_051878235.1 Candidatus Cryptobacteroides sp. | reverse complement strand
GACGCTCTCAAGGAAACGCTCGGCAGACCTGTCCTTCCAGCCTTCGAGGGTGAGGAGATCTTTCTTGTCAAGGCAATATATGTCAGCGGGAGTCCTCACAAGCCCTTTGTTGTAGAGTTGTTCGATTGTGGCGTCCCCCGCGAGGATGTTCATCGCCTTGCGGCTGATGAAATGGATGAGTTTGCCCATTATCTGTGTCGGACATCCGTCCGTGTTCGGACAGAAGAACTTCGCCTCGCCCTCATCCCTCACAAGAGGTGTCCCGCAGTCGGGACATACTGTCGGAAATTCCACAGGGATTGTCCCCTCAGGCCTTTCCGTAAGTTCTATTCCTGTGATTTTCGGGATGATCTCACCGCCCTTCTCGACATATACCATATCCCCGATGCGGATGTCAAGCATCCTGATCTGGTCGAGATTGTGCAGGCTTGCCCTCTTGACCGTCGTCCCTGACAGGGGGACAGGGGAGAGGTTGGCCACAGGAGTCACCGCTCCCGTGCGCCCGACCTGATAGTCTATGGACAGAAGTTTTGTGAGAGCCTGCTCTGCCTTGAACTTGTATGCAACTGCCCAGCGCGGGAACTTGGCGGTGTAGCCCAGTTCGCTCTGGAGTTCCAGTTCATTCACTTTCAGCACAATCCCGTCTGTGGCGAAAGGCAGGAACTTCCTTTGGGTGTCCCCATGGCTTATATATTCCTCAATCTCCTCAATGCCGCGGCAGACGCGCCTCTTGTCGGAGACAGGCAGTCCCCAGGATTTCGCAGCCTCCAAAGCCTCGTCGTGTGTCCTGAAAGGATTGTCATCGCAGATGAAATGGTACAGGGTGCATTCAAGTCCCCTGTGTCCCGATTCGACCGGGTCAAGAAGTTTGAGCGAGCCGGATGCAGCGTTCCTCGGATTTGCGAAAGGAGGGTCCTCGTCCCTCTCCCTCTCGGCGTTCAGCCGGTCGAATGCCTCGTAGGGCATATATATCTCCCCCCTTATCTCGAACTCTTCCGGCCACGGTTTCCTGTCCGATGCCCATCCCTTGGGCAGGGTAAGCCTGTGCGGGATGTTCCTTATGTGCCTCACATTGGCGGTCACATCGTCGCCCACGCTGCCGTCACCCCTTGTCAAAGCCCTGTAAAGCACACCGTCACGGTAGGTCAGGCAGATTGCCGTCCCGTCGAACTTCAGTTCGCAGGAGAAAGTGAAAGGCTTTTCCCCGACACTCTTCACGACCCGTTCAGCGAATGCCTCCACCTCTGTGATGTCATAGGTGTTCCCGAGGGAAAGCATAGGGTTCTTGTGGGGGAACTGGGCGAACTGCTTCCTCGGAGCATCATCCGTGCCCTGGGCCAGGTCGCTCCCCACATTCTTTGTCGGCGAGTCCTTCCTGGCATACTCCGGGAATTCCTCCTCAAGAGCCTCAAGTTCCTTGAGCAGCATATCAAAATCATAGTCGCTCATCATCGGGGCGGACTCGACATAATATTTCCTGCCTGCCTCGTTAAGGAGGTCGGTCAACTCATTTATCCGAATGTTTGCCTTTTCTCTTTCCATTCATCGGTGCGTCGTTTTGGTGGGCGCAAAATAACTTACAAAATTACACAAATCTTTCGACTCTTGCAATAGAGGAAACCTGTGCGGATTTGTCTTGTGTATTCGGTGAAAAAAAGATAAATTTGCGCCCGAAAAATTCAAGAAGTTTAATTTTTAACATATAAAGAATATGAAAGACGCAATCATCATTCTCTGCGGTGGCGGTCCTGCTCCAGGAATGAACTCTGTATCAATGAGTGTGGCAAAGACATTCCTTTCAAGGGGCTATAGGGTTATAGGCCTTCACGGAGGCTATTCCGGACTTTTCAGCAAAAACGCCCGCACCGAGGAACTTGATTTCTTCAAGGCTGACCGTTATTTCAACAGGGGAGGCTCCTATCTCGAGATGAGCCGTTTCAAACCGACCGACAAGGATTTCGAGGAGAACTTCAACCTTGACCTTTTCAAGGACAACAACATCAAACTCCTTGTGACAATAGGAGGAGACGACACCGCCTCCACCGCAAACAGGATTTCAAAATTCCTCGCCGCAAAGAACTATCCTATAGCCAACATCCATTGTCCTAAGACAATAGACAATGACCTCCCGCTTCCTGCAAATGCCCCTACATTCGGCTACAATTCGGCAAAGAATGAGGGAGCGCACATCGCCAGGACTATCTACGAGGATGCACGCACATCAGGCAACTGGCTTGTCATCAGCGCTATGGGCCGCACCTGCGGTTCTCTCGCGCTCGGAATAGGCGAGGCCACCCATTGTCCTATGACCATCATTCCTGAGATGTTCAACAAGACTCAGATGACCCTCGACAAGATCATCCGCCTTTCTATCTCCGCCATCCTCAAGAGAAAGATTATGGGAGTGAATTACGGTACTATCGTTGCCGCCGAGGGACTCTTCCACAACGACGGAGTCGCCCAGGAGGCTGTTGACGCCGGAGTGCATTTCACCTACGACGA
>JBJEJS010000203.1:0-2509 GCA_051878235.1 Candidatus Cryptobacteroides sp. | reverse complement strand
ACATAAACTAGTAATAATCGACAAACCCGAGTCAACCTAAATCAGTAAAATACAACCCATCCCTTCTTTCCGTCATCCCCACCCTTTCTCCCGTCATCCCCGTCCCCCTTTCCGTCATACCTGCCCTTTCTCCCGTCATCCCCGCCCTTTCTCCCGTCATACCCGCCCCTCCTTTCCGTCGTACCCGACCTGATCGGGTATCTTGCCTCAAAGAGATTCCCGGTCGAGCCGGGAATGACTGAAGAACACGTTGGAAATGCCAGTGGAGCAAATCGAAATGGTGGAAATGATGGCTCGGAGATAGTGGAAGTGCTATATCTGAATGGTGGGGATGAGAACTGTGGATGATGAAAATTTTGACTGGGAAAAAGAAAATGCACCGTGGGACCAATATGGCGACATTGTCCAATATTGGTGCACGGTGCTTTTCAATAATTTGAATGCAGATGTCAGAATGACATTCCGAGATTGAATCCCAATGAGACATCCGGTCTATGTACAACGGAAGGGGTGGAATTGGCAGAAGACCGGGAACAATATGGCTCAAATGTTGTCAATGCCGAGAATGCTAGGTAAAGGTCCCATTTCTGTTTGAGCCTTATGTTTATTCCGAATGACGGCTCTATCATCCCTCGGCAGTTGTTGAATTCATAATTGACTGTTTCCACACTGTAATGACAGATCGTATTGCCTTTTGTGGATAGCAATCCCCCGGCGCTCAATCCTATGTATGGGTTGACACGGCTTCTTGTAAGGTAGGTCCTGAGATGTAGGAACAATGGAATATTTACTAATGTATTAGATATGGATCCAATGGATTCAAAAGTAGTACGATTATTACTATTACTGCTATGACCAGAATGTTGATAATATCCCCACGGATTAAATGTCAGTCCGGTCCCTCCTCCAAGAAAGAACCAGTTATTGAAACGGTATCCTGCTATATATTTAGTTGAAATATAAAATTCATCATAGATGTTAATCGAGAACTCCACACTTTGCTGAAACCTCGGTTGCACCGGTTCCAGTTTCTTCTTTTCTTTGACCTTTTGGACTTTTGTCACTGTCATAGTGGATGAACTGATCATCTGCGCTCCTGCCATCATCGGGACAAGACACAGTACGAACAAAATGAATGTCTTTTTCATAACTGTCACCGTTATTTTTCAAGTTTTATATTTTCTTTTTTCAGTAGTGACTCAGGGGATTCGAGCACAACCTTGTTCTGCCTGTTGTCATTGGTCCTTTCCGCCTCCTTGATCAGAGTGAGGTCATCTGTCGTGGCATTGCGGAAGTTGGTGTATGTGGCAGGGTAGCCGCTCACGGTAATGACAAGATGACCTGTCGGATCCGTCACCACATCGAAGACGGTTCCCACAAAAGCATCGGCATTGTATTTTTTGACGGCACAGCCAAGCGCGATTTTCTTGAAGTCAGAGATGTACTTGACGACATTCTCGTCCACAATGTAATCCGCAAATGCATCTTTCTCGATGTGGTAAACTTTTTCTCCCGTGATTTTGAGATCGGCTATGAGAGGCGTGGTGAAAATCTGGTGTGTGGCCTCAAGGGTGCGGGCAGATGATTCCTTGTAATCAACTCTCGTGGTTTTTCCCTGTCCAAAAGCAGTTGTGCCGGCAAGCAGGACTGTCACTAAAATCATTACGATTTTTCTCATAAGATAAAAATAGGTTGTGCCTGCAGAACTCCGCGCAGACGGGAAAACAAAAAAAAGACGTGGGAGTCATACTTTTGCTTATCCCGTCATCAGGCCTTGGCTGCCATTCAATCAGAATAAGCAACGCTGCCAGCCCACGCCCGAGATGATATAGCATAAACTCCACGCCCGAAAGCGTGATGACTTATCATCACAAGTGGACGCAAACGTTGCCGCTTCTCCTGATTGAATCATATCAAATTGCCAAGTTTGATGACAGAAGAAATCGTCAAGTCACGTCAAAAATATGTCCGCCCTCCCAATCCCGCTGCTCCCCGGACTGTTGTTAACCAGTTTCCTGGGGAACGGAATAAAGCTGGCAGGCACAAAGATAACATTTTTTGTGTTCTGAGAAATCCTGATCTGCGAAAATAAATCAAGTCCCTGTTTTGCAGTTTTGGAAGATTATACACAGGGTTTTGCCCTGGCGGAATAAAGATAGGCACAAACCAAATAAGAGAAATAGATAGATCTATTTTTGCGTTCAATCTTAAATTGTATGATGGATTAAAATGCAAACGAATATAAGATGTACCTGGAAGTTGATATTAAATTGCATGATTTCCGATATAAATATCAATGTAAATGAAAAAAATATGCCTAATAACGCAATATTTATCGACAACACTCATTTTTTCTATAAAAAGTCAGTACCTTTACGAAGAATAAATCCTAAGAATATGTCAAAGAATAAAGGGTTAAATCGGATTAAAGTAGTTCTTGCAGAAAAACAATGCACCAACAAGTGGCTTGCAGAACAACTTGATAAAGGCGAGGCTACCATCTCAAAAT
>JBJEJS010000202.1:0-2514 GCA_051878235.1 Candidatus Cryptobacteroides sp. | reverse complement strand
AACCAATAGACTTTTTAATGTTAAACCGTCCAACTTTTGGGGGGCACATCAAATTCTGTGAAACTGCCTCTTTTATGTTCCCTTATGCTCCTGCTATGCGTGGCATTCCGGGCTCCGCCTTCATTTCTGCCTGCAGGGCCTCAAGAAGCAGTTTGCTTTTGAGAACACTGTATTCCGGCAGATTCCACAAATTGTGCATTTCAAGCGGGTCATTCTGCAGGTCAAACAATTCTCCTTCGTCGCTGTTCATATCGTAGGCAATCTTATAGCGCTCGTTGATGTATGTCTTGACATAAAATTTGGTCGGTTGGAATCGGTTCTCGACAATTACGTGGTCGCGCACCTTGTCTGTTTGACCGTTCCAGACATCCTTCTGGCTGATTCCACTCATATAATATGGTTTTTCAATACCCAGGTATGACAACATTGTGGGGGCGAGATCGACAATTGACAGCATTGCATCAGTTCTTCTGTTTCCTGGAATATGTCCTTTGTAGGCTGCGCAGAAAGGAATCTTGACGGCATCTTCATAATCACAGATGCCTTTTGCCATCAGTGAGTGATTCCCGATGAGGTTACCGTGGTCCGTCGTGAATATTATAAGGGTATGGTCAAGCATCCCATTGGCTTCCAGCTTGTCCAGAATCCTGCCTATGCTGTAGTCCAGATAAGAGATCATCCCGTAATAGAGAGCCATTCGGGTTTTCATCCTTTGTATGTTTCTGTTCTGGTTGTTAAGTCCGTGAACGGCAAACGGTTCAGTCTCGTCAATCCATCTCGATCGGTCAGCCTTTGGCTCTTTTGTAACGCGATAGTGTGCAGGCATTGCCTTCAGGTCATCATAGAAAGTCTCAGGGATCTTCATATCCTCCGGGTCGTACATTGATGCCCACGGCTCCGGAACAAGATATGGCGGATGCGGGTCGAAGAAACTTGCCCAGAGAAAGAAAGGCTTTCCTGAATCTTTGTATGTGTCAAGCATCGCATTCGTTCTTTCTGTAATCCATTCGTTAAGATGGTGCCTTTCAGGAATGTTCCACGCTCCTGTCTGTTCATCGGATGTGCCGGTCGGCTTCTGGAACCATTCTTTCCAGTTACCGGCCCCGTTGTCTGCCATCCAGATTGCATAATGCTGTCCGACGTGTGCTTCATCTCCGTGATTTCTTGCAAGTTCAATATGCCCGAATCCGTAAAACGGACCGTGGAATTGTCTCCAGAAATCCAGGTCCTGCAGCATCGGATAAGCCTCGGCCGAAGGAAATTCCGCCGTGCCTTGCAAAGGCTGGAAATGTGCTTTGCCTATCAGTGCGGTGCTGTACCCCGCCTCCTGCATAATGTCCCCGACAACGGGCACACGCTCATCCAGTTTTGTCCCGAGAGCGTATGCTCCGTGCTGGCTCGGATACATACCTGTAATCATTGACGCCCTTGTTGGCGTGCTTACCGGATTCACTGTGTATGCCCGGTCGAAAATGGTTCCCATTGCGGCAAGTCTGTCCAGGTTCGGAGTGCTGATGCCAGGATTGTTGTATCCCATATACATCCAGTGGTGCTGGTCACTGGTTATCAACAGGATGTTTGGAGAGCCTTCTTCGGCTTTGACCGGCTCCGACACACCGAACGTCCTCGCATAGGCCTGTTCAAGCGTTTCATTCTGTCCGTTGCCATTCACGCAGGCAGCGCAGCTTCCGCTCATAACGGTAATGATGATTCCTTTGTACTTCATAGTTTGTATTTCAAAGTTTTATCAAAAATAATCATCATACGTCTCCAGGACAAGAAGAGGACGGAAATAAGGACAAAATCGAACATATTCCGGATTTTACCGCCGGTTACTCTGTCTGTTTTTAGCTATGTTTGCAAGTATCTAAATTATATGAAAATGAGCAGACTTATCCTTTCATTATTGTCGGCATTCTTTCTTTGGAATGCTGCCGCCTTTTCCAAACCGTTGTCAACAAACTGGAATGATGTTCCTTTGATAGGAGGCCAGGTCTTTATCGAACCCGGGCAGACGGAGGAAATGATTGAAGGATGGTTCCGTCTCTTGAGTGAGAACAAAATGAAGTTGTGCCGTATCCGTATGTTTGAGAATTATATGAAGGATGAAAACGGGAATTGGGATTTTTCCCTGTTTGACACGGCGTTCAGGATGGCTGACAAATATGGTGTGAAAATATATGCGACACTGTTTCCGGATACTCCTTTTACTGACATCGGAGGTTTCAAATACCCTCATTCTGACAGACATCTTGAACAGATAGATGAATATGTGGCGGCTGCAGTAGGTCATTTTTCCGCTTATGAGTCTTTGTATGCCTGGGTACTGATGAATGAGCCCGGCAGCAGCAATGTCCCTTTTACTGAACCGTTCACTTCAAGGATGTATTCAGAATGGAAGTCGGCACATCCGTATTCAGGCTATGATGAAGACGGATACAGGATATTGGATTTCCGTCCGGACCGGTTTACCGTTGATTATCAGACCTGGTACCTGAAACATTTGGCGGAGAC
>JBJEJS010000201.1:0-2528 GCA_051878235.1 Candidatus Cryptobacteroides sp. | reverse complement strand
CGGAGGACAGGTCAACATACGCCGCCGTCTTCGGGAGATATGGGATGATGCCGAAAAGGATGACGGCAAGTATCACGCATCCGAGTGCGAAAATCTTCACATATTCCCAGAATGAATAATGTCCGTCCTCGCGCTTCCTGTAATAATAGAGGAACACCAGGGCAGGAATCGCAAGCAGGTTAAGGAGGTGGATTCCGATGGACAGGCCCATCAGCAGGGAAATCAGGACAATCCATCTGTTCGCGTATGGACGGTCCGCCTGTTCATACCATTTGGTCATCGCCCACAGCACAAGCGCGGTGAACAGGGACGACATCGCGTAAACCTCTCCCTCGACCGCCGAAAACCAGAAAGTGTCAGAGAAACAGTAGGCGAGCGAGCCGATGATTCCCGAGCCGAAGACCGCTATGGCCCCCGCCGTGCTGTAATTCCCGTCCTTTCCCGGTTTCACCAGCCTTTTGGCGAAGAACACGATGGTGAGGTACAGGAAGAAGATGGTAAAGGCAGAGCAGAGTGCGCTCATCGCATTGACCGCCACAGCGGCGTGCTCCTTGTCCGCGAAAATTGTGAAGAATCTTGCTATCAACTGGAAGACGGGGTTTCCCGGAGGATGCCCGACCTCAAGTTTGTAGGATGACGCGATGAATTCCCCGCAATCCCAGAAAGATGCGGTCGGCTCGATGGTGGCGAGATAGGTCGCTGCCGAGACCACCAGGACCGCGACTGCCGAAAGCCTGTTCCAGAAATTGAATTTCTTTATGTCCATATCAATTTGTCCGTGTTTGCAACAAAACTACAAATATACGAACAGAATCCTTATATTTGCAAAAAATTAACTCATTCCCGATGGCGGACAACGATTGGAAAAAACGGCTCGGAGTGGTGTATTCCACCAATCCCGACTTTAATTTTGTGGAGGAGACCTCTGAAATTCAGGCCAGCACTCTACCCCCTGAGAAGCAGAGGCTCATTGTGGGCATAGACAGGCGAAACAGGGGAGGGAAGCAGGTGACCCTCGTGAGCGGATTCGTCGGGACTGAAGATGACCTCGCGGCTCTCGGGAAGGTCCTGAAGACGGCCTGCGGCACGGGCGGCTCCGCAAAAGACGGTGAAATCATCATCCAGGGGGATTTCCGTGACAAGGTCGTGAAACTCCTCCAGTCAAAAGGATACAATGCAAAACGGGGAAATTAGATGAATGACAGCACATTAAATATTTCTTCCGCGCTTGATTCCCTCGTGTCCGCCGATACGGCGGCCTTCCCTGCCATCTACCTTTTGCCAGCCGATGCAGGCTGCATCCTTCCCGCTGACACGGTCCTTCCTGTTGACAGCGCATTTCTTGGCGGCACGAAAGCCTTTCCCGAATCTGTCCTGACTCAGGATGCGCCCGCCTCCGTGTGTTGCGGAGTCTGCCTTGCGGACATCCTGTCTGTCGTTTCAGTACTTCTCTGTGTAATCTTCCTGAAAAGGCTTTATTGCGCCCTGCCCTATATGGCCTCCTGCCTGTTAAGGTGGAAGGAGGCCCTCGCCCTGGAATACAGCGTCAGCATATCCCGTGACAGGAATCTTTTCTTCGTCCTGATGATTGTCCCGATGGCAATCCTGTTGGACAGATATGACATATATTCCCCTGACTTTCTCGGATTCATCCCCGAGGACTTCCGGCTTCTGGGCACGGTGGCCTGCCTTGCCGCTTTCATCCTGTTGAGGCTACTCCTGTTGAATGTCTCCAAAATGAGGAAGACCCCCAAGGACGCATATTCCGCCGCAGGAGGACTTTTCAGGACTGTCTTCTGCCTTGCGGCCGTGTCGCTCGTGCTGGTTTCAGGTGTCTTGGGACGCTTCGGCGTGGCTGACGGCACGATAAGGACAGTGATTTTATGCTGCCTGTCTGTCTTCTGGGTGCTCCTTTTATTGCGAAAAGGTCAAATTTTCGCCCACAATTGCACGGTTTTTTCAACAATTTTGTACCTTTGCGTACTTGAAATCGTTCCAACGGGCCTAATGGTGGCCTCTGCAATGTTATTATAGAAGATGGTCAAAAGAATTTTGGTTTCACAGCAGCCGCCGAAGGTTGCTACACCTTATGACGCAGTCGCACAGAAATATGGGGTTCAGTTCGATTTTATCCCATTCTTCCTTATAGAGCCCGTCTCTTCCAGAGAGTTCAGGGCACAGCGGATCAACATTCTCGATTACACGGCGATAGTATTTTCCGCCAGGAGCACCATCGATGCCTTTTTCCGTCTGTGTGAGGAACTCAGGATAAAGATTCCCGAGACGATGAAATATTTCTGCACGACGGAGGCTGTCGCGATGTACCTCCAGAAGCACATCGTTTACCGCAAGCGCAAGATATTCTTCGGTGACGGCACGGCAGATTCCGTAATCGGGCAGATCGGGACAAGGCACAAGGAGGAGAAGTTCCTCATAACCACCTCCGATTCCGCCAACAATGACATCACAAGGGCATTTGAGAGCACCGGAATGGATTTTTCCAGTGCGGTGTTCGTGAAATCCGTACC
>JBJEJS010000200.1:0-12987 GCA_051878235.1 Candidatus Cryptobacteroides sp. | reverse complement strand
AGGACACTCTTTTGGAGACCCTGCAGTCGGAGGATTCAGAAGAAAACGAGCCGCCACGGCGCACACGGTACATCCCGGAGGAAGCCCCTCCGGGATTTTCCTGCCCGGATGCGGAGTAAGTGCCGTAACGGTCGGAGCAATATTCCCAGACATTCCCGCTCATATCGTAAAGTCCGAGCCTGTTGGGCTGCTTCCCCATCACGGGATGCGTCGTCCCCTTGCTGTCAGAGGCGTTCCAGCACACATTGCCCGCAGAGGAGCCCCCGCTGAACTTCTGTCTCGGGGCATCCTCTCCCCCTCTGGCGGCATATTCCCATTGCGCCTCAGTCGGGAGGGCAAGGCGCCTTCCGTACAACTGCTTTTCCAGCAACTTGTTGAGTTTCTTTATGAACAACTGGCACTCATCCCAGGAAACAGTCTCGACAGGACAGCCCGCAGCCTTGTTGGTTGATGGGTTTGTCCCCATCACAGCCTCCCACAAAGCCTGCGTGACCTCGGTCTGGCCGATGTGGAAACCGCTGAGGGTCACCTTGTGGACGGGATACTCGTTCTTCGCGGCAGCCTTGGCCTGTTCCTTGGTCGCACCCATCTCGAAAGAGCCTCCCTTGACATATATCATCTTGAACGGCACCCCGTTGGCAATGAATGTCATATCCATTCCCCCTGGCACCACCATAAAGACCAGGTCAGTGGTGACAAGCCTGTCAACATCCCCGAGGACATCCCACACAAGCGACCTGTCCCCTGCCTTGACACCAGGCCCGACATCACCCCTGACGGAGGTCAGGGCTGGGGAGAAGGTCTTTCCCCCGTCAGTCGAACAGCACACAGAAATGTCAGCATCCCCGTCAAGGGAATATGAGACCACGACGGTGTTCCCTTCCTGACGGGCGGTGACATTGCTCACCGTCTGCGCGGCGCAGACGAAAGGAAGGAATAAAAGGGATATGACATATACCGTATATATTTTATATATTCTATCCATATATAATATATATTTCCGTTATTTCAGTTTCAGGGTCCAGTCCTTCCAACTCTCTCCGACGGCGGAGGAAGGCACGACACAAGGAGTCTGCCTCTTGCCGTTCAGAGTGACGCTGCGGCGGGTGACATTCGTGATGATGTAGTCCCCAAGGCTCTGTAAATCGGCCTCACCGCCCGTTTCCCGGAGTTTCTTCAGGAGATAGTATGTGAACATCCCGTGTCCCTGGTCGGGGTCAGGATATGCGGTCTCGTCACCCTGGGCGGCGGAAAAGACCACCATATTCCCAACAGGCTGCCCCGGCTTTGACTTCAGGGCGATTCCCCTTGCAGAGGCTATCATCCCGTCCTCGCGCCTGCTGCCGGAGAAACAGGCATCCATAAAGACTGTCACCCTCTCGGCGGACATCCCTCCGAGGGCGGCATAAAGGTCGTCAATACCGAATCCCGTAGTCACATCGTTCCCGATTCCGTCAACCGGAAGGATGTAGGAATTCCTGCTTGACTCGTCAGGAACGCCGTGCCCCGCATAATAGAATATGATTCTTGGGGTGTCGGTCACATCCGTGATGTTCCTGAGCCAGTTGAGCCCGCTCCTGATCTGGTTCAGGGTGGCATCCTGCAGGAGGCGGACATTGTTCTGCGGTATTCCGAGCGTATTTGTGCAATATTCCCTGAACACCGCCCCGTCATTGCGGGCGAAAGGCACAGGGGCGACCGTCTGATACTTTTCGTTGGCGACTATCAGGACAAATGTGCCCTCGTTGTCCTGAGGATTCACAGGAATGTCGCGGTCAACCTCAGAGCCGATTTTCGCGACCACGATTTCCTCGCGCCTGACCTCTCCCGACCCTACGCTGAGTTTGTTGGCGGACAGGCTCTGGTTGATCTGGAGACCGATTGTGCGGTCCTCGGCATATTTCCCGTACTTCTCGGAAAGGAGAATCTTCAACGGGATGTTCTGGTCGGTATAATTGTTCGTGACAATCAACTGATAGACAATGGACTGCGATGCTCCGCCCTCCAATGCCGCAAAATTTGTGAGTTCCTTCCCGTCCATAAGGAAGACCCCGTCGGGAAGCACAAGCCTGACATTGACGTTCTCAGCCCTCCCGTAATCCGTGTTCTGTAGCATCAACTGAAGGTCGAAAGGGACTTTCTTCTGAAGCGAAGTGCCTCCTGAGGAACTTGTGACGGAATAGTCCACAATCTTCAGCATAGGGCTGACAAACTCGCTTGTCGCCACCGTGAGTTCCACAGGGTCGGTCCCGAAGCCGTTTGCCTCCGTGACCTCAATCCTGATGGTGACCTGTCCGCGGGATGTCTTCGGACCGGCCTTCACCGTGAGTTCCACAGGCAGGATTTCCCCCGGCCCAATCGCCGGAAGGGTCATCTCCTTGACCGTTATGCCTGCGGAAGTGCCTGTGACGGAAGCCTTCACGCGGCATCCTGTCCCGTCACCCTTTCCTGAATTGCGCACCTGGAAACGGACAAGGCAGGTCTCCCCCGCATCAATCGCCTCATTGCCGTCGCTGTCCGCAAATGCCACAGAGCCTGGCACGATGTCGAGAATCGCGGGAAGGACTTCCCTGACGATGTTCACCGTGATGGGCTTTGAGACCCCGGCCGTCTGGGCATACAGTCCGACGGAAACAAACAGAAGGGTGAATACTATAGGCAATCTGCGGCGCATAATGAAATGTTCTCTGATGGTTCTGTCACTTGCTTATGGTGATGATTTCCCGCACCACGACCATTTCGGGGTCACGGACCTGGTTTTTCTCAAGCCATTTCAGAAAATCCCTGTAGGCAAGGCTGCGGGGCATCTGCTCTTCGCGCCAGTTCTTCCCTGAAGCCTTGTCGGAAGCCTTGGAGAACGAATTGGGCGAGAAGATGAGATAGACGGCATTGCGCTCGGAGGAACGGCTGCAGTTGAGGGTGTATTCGTCAGCGGCCGCATCCTCCTGCGAGGAGAAGAAAAGATATTCCTTTCCCGCCTTTATGGCCTGGCAGCCGGCCGACGCTCCCTGATAAGGCAGAAGACAGAAAGCGTTCTGATCCTCATCCACAAGATAGGCGCACAGAGTTCCGTCCACAGGAGAGGAGAATTTCAGGAATATGTCGTCCCCGTCATAATAACTGGTGCGGCATTCACGGTCGTGGCTGTTGTTCACAAGGCTGTAACTGATTTCCGCCTTTGCAGCCGACTTGTTCCTCGCCTTTCCCCTGACAGAGACCTTGACCCTCCAGAAACCGTTCTCAAAGACCTGGAGAAGCACCTCCTCCTTTTCGGTCTCAATCCACTCTCCCCTCACGGCAGACCCCCCGATGGAGAACACATCCGTGCTCGAATATGCCTCATCCCCTCCCGTGACATTGCGGACCAGGGTTTCGGAGACACTGCTCACATCCAGTCCGAACCTGTCGATAAGAGCCTGCTGCCTCGCCCGTTCAAAAGCGATGTCAAGCGCCTGCTCAGGAGTCTCACGGGGATTGTTTGACACATATTCGTAAGTCGCACCAACCCTGACAATATCCCCCGCTTTCAGAGGCATTGTCAGGGCTGTGGCGATCAATAAAAGAATATATTTCCTCACTTATGGAAGATATATGCGGCCCTAAATTCCCAAAAGACTGTCAAGCTTCTTCTGGAGTTGCTCACTCTGGTCGGCGAGTTGGTCGCGGACAGCCTGCTTTACAGCCTCTTTTGCCATTTCGCTGTTGTAAGCAAGACGGACAAGGACCTCATTGTTCTTCTTGTCGTTGATCCTGTAACATTCCACGACAGGAACGACCCTTCCGATAGACTGGGCGATGATGTTCTTGTTCGCCATAACGCTCTGGGTGATTGAAGCGGCCTCCTCGGAAGACAGCTGCTTGTTGGCAACCCTGTTCTCCACAAGTGCGGCAACCTCCGTCTGGATCTGCCCTGCAAGGTTGGTCTTGGCAAGTTCAAGGGCAGCGACCTTGGCGGCATCATAGTTCTCGCCCAGGGACGAAGCGTCCGCCATTATATATTTAGGGAACAAGTTCTCGTCATACTCGAACTGCATCAGATATGACTTCTCCAACTGCTTTGCCAAAGGGAGAGCGCCCGGCTTAACAAGCCATCCTTCCTTGGTGAGCCTCTTGGCCTCCTTGCGGGTAGCCTTGTCAACACGGTCGGTCAACTCCTTCTTTGCAAGTTTACGGATCTCCTGGCGTTCATTCCTGATATCACGCTGATCCTCCTGGGCGAAACAAATTGCTGATGCCATAATCAGGGCAAGAGCGGTCATCAAATACTTTTTCATATCTTAAAGAATTAGTGTTAATTTTTTCACAATCTTCGCAAATATATGAAAAGAATACCATATATCCTACTGTTTGAAACAGGATTAGAATCTATAACTTACCTTTATCATGAAATTTATCGGGGCCTGAGGGAAGAGGCCTTCTCCCTGGTACATATAATCCTCATCCCTGTAATATGCCCTGTAAACATACGCATCGGCATAGTAGCGGGCATTGAGGGCATTGTTCACATACCCTGCAAGACCGATCACCCCGTGACGGAGGCTGAACTCGTGGGAGAGGGAGACATTGGCGACAAAATACGCCGGGATGCATCTTGAGGCTGTCTGGGTGTTGTCCCAGTACTGCTTCCCGACCAGTTTCCCTCCGAATGTGAGTGTGGTGCTCTTCAGGGAATTGTTGCAGATGCTCTTGAACGGGGTCACGCTCACCTGCCCGTTGGCGACGACTGACGGAGACATCAGCATCGTGGTCCTGTCATATTCAGTGGTCTTGTGACCGATGAAATTCTCATCGTTCATATTGTCATATACAGGAATATATGCGACATAGTTCTTGAGTCTGTTGGTGCTGAGGGTCACATTCGCATCCACGCGGAGTTCCGGGAGAGGCTGCCAGGCGAGGGCCAGTTCGATTCCCCTTCTCCATCCCCTGCCGACATTCTCCTTGATGGCATATCCGACATCACTCAGCCTACCTGTCTCAAGAAGCATATCGAAATATTCCATAAAGTACAGGTTTGCTGAAGCCGTGACCTTCGGGGCGGAGAACTGGTAGCCGATCTCCACATCCACCATCTTCTCAGGCCTGAGTTCCTCACGGGTGCCTCCGAGGTTGTTTGTGATGATGACATCCTTGATGTCGCTCCTTCCCGGCTCCCTGTTGCCAAGGGCGGCGCTGACGTATGCCTTGTGGCCGTCCTTACGGAATGTCAGACCCGCACGCGGATTGAAGAAATCCCAGGAAGTCTTGTAGGCGAGGGAGCACATATCGTCATCCAGTCCTGTCATATTCAGGCCGATGTGCCTGTACTGAAGGTCAACATACGCGATGAGCCAGTCCAACGGGGTGTATTCAGCCCTCGCATAGACATTCGCCTCCTGTTTCAGGCCGTTGTTGCGGTACCATTCGGACGGATAGGTGAAATACTCACCGTAGTATTTGCTCCAGAGCACATTTCCAAAATGGTCTCCGCTGTAGCGCGAGAGACTGACTCCTCCTGTGAAGTCAACCTTGTCTGAACGGTATTTCACATCGGAATTGTACACCAAATAATAATTGTCCATCGACTTGTTGATGATGAAATCACTTTTCTTCACAGGATTGCCCCCGTCATCAACCGGACTCTCCATTCCGTAGGAAGTGAACTTCTTGCCTGTCTTGTAGTTCTCGTAGTATCCGTCACCCTTGGTGAAATTCAGGGTGTTGGACCAGGTCACTCCACGGTCGAAGGCGTGGGTGTAGTTGAATTGGACGTGATGCTGGGTGTAGTTGTCAGTCTCGTTGTCGTAGTAGCAGACATTCCCATTCTCATCATAGTACTCCCCTGCACTGTTGTAGCGCGGATTCACCTTGTAGCAGTTGTAGGAAATTCCGTTCCAGGTCAGTCCGGAATGCTGGTCGCCGACAAGATAGGTGAGTTTGAAGGAGTTGTTCCCCCTGAGCCAGCCAAGGTCCAGATAACCGGAGATGGCCTTCACCTTGGCATTGCGGATGTAGCCGTCCGTGCGGCCGTAGTTGAACGCCATATCGGCATACACCCCAGATTTCGTCAACCCAGTCCCCGCGGCGACAGAGCCCGTGAAAGTCCCGAATGAGCCTGCGGCAAGGTCAACCGAAGCGTAAGGGTCAGTCCCGACAGAGGCCGTGCTCATATTGATGCTTGCGCCGAATGCTCCCGCACCGTTTGCCGATGTGCC
The DNA here is from genome assembly GCA_051878235.1 of Candidatus Cryptobacteroides sp. Taxonomy (GTDB): domain Bacteria; phylum Bacteroidota; class Bacteroidia; order Bacteroidales; family UBA932; genus Cryptobacteroides. The sequence continues at coordinate 6,793 of JBJEJS010000200.1, read as the reverse complement.
GAGACCCCTCTGCAACTGTACTGAACTGAGGATGTTGCCCAATGCAGGGATGTTCACCCAGAACACCTCCTGGGATTCCGAGTCATTGAGGGTTATGCCGTTAAGGGTCACATTGATCTGTGAGCCCTTTGAGCCCCTGACGGTGAGTTTGGAATAGCCGAGCCCCGTTCCGCCCTCATTGACGGCTACGACGGAAGGCTGGAAATTAAGTGTCATCGGAAGGGAGTTCAAAGGGTTTGTTGTCCTCAGGACATCCTTCCCGACCATCGAATAGGTCACCGGTGTGGATTTCCCGGCACGGCTCGCCACCACGACGGTGCTGTCAAGATGTTCAACCCTGTCTCCTTCAGGAGAACCGGCTTTCATTGAAGCCGCTTCGTCCCCCACGGCTGCCGCGGAGAACGGAAAGAGCGCGATGAGCGCTGCATTGAATAAAAAACCTCGCATAAATCTTTAATATTATGCAAGGGGGCGCACACGCGCTTGAGATTATGCTTCCCTACGACAGTACTGACTGTATCAGGTTCAATGGGTATGATCTCAGCCGCATTGCTGCGGCACCCCTGCAAGTTTCATTATTTATTTCTTCTCAACCAGCCTTACCTCATAGAGTTTCGGCCAGTTCTTCCCGGTCAGGTAAATCTTCCCGTCGGCGGGATTGACGGCTATTCCGTTCAGCACATCCGTGTCCGGGGTACGGAGAGCGTCAGGAAGAAGCCCGGAGGCATCGATGATGCCCTCGACATTCCCGTTTTCAGGGTTGATTATCAGTATCATATCGGAAGTATAGACATTCGCCCATATCTTCCCGTCAATATATTCCAGTTCATTAAGCCCCCTCATCGCCCGTCCGTCAGCCTTGACGGAAACCGTCCTTTCCACGGCAAGCGTCTGCGGAGAGAGGAAATATACCGTTGATGACCCGTCGGTCGCAATCAGGTCCTTTCCGTCCGTCGTAAGACCCCATCCCTCACGGGGATAGGTATATGTCGCCTTATATTCCAAAGTTTCGGCATCATAAACGAATATGACCTTGTTGGTCCAGGTAAGTATATATAACTTATCCCCTAAAATGACAGACCCCTCGACGAAATATTTCCTTGAGAAATTGAGTTTCCTCAAAGCCTTCCCGCTCAGCAGGTCAACCTTCCTGAAGGACGACCGGCCGTACTGTCCCGTGCTTTCGTAGAACTGCCCGTCGTGGAAAAACAGACCCTGGGTGTAGGAGGTGACATCGTGAGGATATTCCGCGACGACCTCCACCTTGTACCTCCTGACCTTCGCCCCCGCGCAGGAGCACAGGAGCAGGACGGCGGCACAGCACATCAGGACCCTTATTTTTCCGACAAAACTCATTTCTTCTTCCTGTATTCCATTGCGGCCTTCACAAACGCGACGAAAATCGGCTGCGGATGCTCAGGGGTGCTTTTCAGTTCAGGATGGAACTGCACGCCGATGAAGAACGGATGCGACGGAATCTCGACAATCTCCACAAGGCCTGTGTCGGGGTTCCTTCCTGATGCCTTCATCCCTGCGGCCTCCATTGCCTCAAGGTATTCGTTATTGAACTCGTATCTGTGGCGGTGGCGCTCCGATATCAGTTCCGTCCCGTAGATACTGTAGGCGAGGGAGTCCTTCTTCAGCCTGCAGGCGTATGCCCCCAGACGCATCGTGCCGCCCTTGATGGTGGTGCTCTTCTGGTCCTCCATCAGGTCAATCACAGGGGCGGAAGTGGAAGGGTTGACCTCAGTCGAGATAGCGTCCTTCAGACCGAGGACATCGCGGGCAAACTCCACAACGCACATCTGCATACCGAGACAGATTCCGAAGAAAGGCACATTGTGCTCACGGGCATACCTGACGGCCACAATCTTCCCCTCGATTCCCCTTTCCCCGAATCCCGGGGCCACCAGAACGGCATCCATAGAGGACAGTTTCTCGTCCGCATTGCTCTCATTGAGGAACTCGCTGTGGATGCTGTGGACATTGACCTTGCATTCGTTTGCCGCACCAGCGTGGACAAACGACTCCAAAATGGACTTGTAGGCATCCTGAAGTTCGACATATTTCCCGACAAGGGCGATGTCAACTGTGGATTTCGGGTTGAACAGCCTGTCGAGGAACGAGTTCCATTGCCTCAGGTCCGGATCCGGGAGGTCCTTGAAGCCGAAATGGTTAATCACAAGGCTGTCAAGTTTCTCCTCCTTCATATTGAGAGGGACGGAATATATGGACGGTGCGTCGATTGACTGGATGACGTGTCCAGGCTTCACATTGCAGAACAGGGCGACTTTCCTGCGGAGTTCAGGTGTGAGCGGATGCTCGGTGCGGCAGACGATGATGTCAGGCTGGACACCGCTCTGCTGGAGCATCTGGACGGAATGCTGGGTCGGCTTGGTCTTGAGTTCCTTTGCCGCGCTGAGGTAAGGGACGAGAGTCAGATGGATTGTCAGGCAGTCCTCCTCAGGAAGTTCCCACTGGAGTTGGCGGACAGCCTCGATGAAGGGCTGGGACTCCATATCCCCGACGGTGCCTCCGATTTCGGTGATCACCACATCATATTTCCTGCTTTTGCCCAAAAGAAGCATCCTGCGCTTGATCTCGTCCGTGATGTGCGGCACAATCTGGACGGTCTTTCCGAGATACGCCCCCTCGCGTTCCTTGTTGATGACCGTGTTGTAAATCTTTCCTGTGGTGACATTGTTCGCCTTCGAGGTGTGCACTCCGAGGAATCTCTCGTAATGTCCGAGGTCCAGATCGGTCTCTGCCCCGTCCTCAGTCACATAGCATTCGCCGTGCTCGTAAGGATTGAGAGTTCCCGGGTCGATGTTGATGTAGGGGTCGAACTTCTGGATTGTGACTCTCAAGCCTCTCGCCTGCAACAGTTTTGCCAATGATGCTGAGATGATTCCTTTGCCGAGGGATGATGCCACGCCACCTGAAACGAATACATATTTTGTGTTCATACAAGAAAATTTACCGTTAACAGGGGCACAAAAGTAATTAAAAAAACTGATTTGCGAAAATCTTTATTACCTTTGCGGTCGGTTTGATTTTTTTACGACGAGACATATCATAATGCAGACCTATTATATAATGATGGCGGCAATGGTGGTGATGGCAATCATCGTCTATATTGCGCTGTTCTATTTCAAGGCAGGCTACGGTTACCTTTCAAGCAGCAACTGGGGACCAAAGATCAGCAACCGCACCGCCTGGGTGCTGATGGAGGCTCCCGCTTTCCTGTTCCTGCTATACTACACGCTGGATTTCGCCGGCTCGGGAGTCGAGACGGGAAACTCCAAGGCCGTCCTCTACACGATGGCGGGATTCTTCCTCCTGCATTATTTCCAGAGGTCCTTCATCTTCCCTTTCCTGATGAGGGGCAAGAGCAAGATGCCCATTGCGATTATGCTGATGGGGATGACTTTCAACACCCTGAACTCCTATTTCATCGCCGCGTGGCTTTACAAATACGCCCCTTCGGGAATGTACACCTGGGAATGGTTCGGGTCGCCTCAGTTCATCATCGGGACGGTGATCTTTTTCACAGGAATGTTGATAAACCTCGACTCCGACAATGTCATCAGGCATCTCCGCAAGCCGGGGGACACAAAACACTACATACCTAAGAAACATCTATACAAATATGTCACTTCAGCCAATTATTTCGGGGAACTGACCGAATGGATCGGATATGCCGTCCTCACCTGGTCACCCGCAGGCCTGCTGTTCGCGATCTGGACCTTCGCGAACCTCGCTCCGAGGGCGAAATCACTGACTGAGAAATATGAGGCCGAATTCGGTGACGAATACCGGGAACTTAACAAGAAACATCTTATTCCTTTTATCTGGTAAATATGAGCGATCTTTTTACACCTTATAAACTTGGACCGATAGAATTGAGGAACAGGACAGTCCGCTCCGCCGCCTTCGAGGCGATGTGTCCGGGTAACCGTCCTTCCCAGGAACTTTTTGACTACCACACGGCTGTGGCAAGGGGAGGCATCGGGATGACCACTGTCGCCTATGCGGCCGTCTGCCGTAGCGGAGTCTCTTTCGACACACAACTGTGTATGCGGGAGGAGATTGTTCCTGACCTGAAAAGGCTCACGGACGCGATTCACGCCGAGGGGGCAAAAGCCTCAATCCAATTGGGACATTGCGGGAATATGACCCACAGGAGCACCTGCCACTGTACGCCTATCGGGGCAATCAACGGCTTCAACCTCTATTCTCCGACCTTCTACAGGAAGATGAACAGGGATGACATTGAATTTGTCGCCAAATCATTCGGTGAGGCGGTCAGGCTGAGCATCAAGGCAGGCTTCGATGCCGTTGAGATCCACGCGGGACACGGCTACCTCATTTCCCAGTTCCTCTCCCCTTACACAAACCGCCGCAAGGATGAGTTCGGAGGGAGTCTTGACAACAGGATGAGGTTTATGAGGATGTGCGTGGAGGAAGCGGTGAAGGCCGCCGACGGGAAGATTGCCGTGACCGCCAAACTTAACACCAGTGACGGATTCAAAGGCGGACAAACCGTCGAGGAACTCATTGAGGTGGCAAAGGAACTGCGCAGGCTCGGGGTCGATGCGATAACCCTTTCGGGCGGTTTTGTCAGCCGTTCCCCTATGTATGTGATGAGGGGAGAATTCCCTATCAAGACCATAGTACATTATTTTCCTTGGAAGCAATGGTGGCTCAAGGCAGGCGTGCTCGTCGGAGGAAGGATCGTCGCCCCGACAGTGCCTTTCAAGAAACTGTTCTTCCTTGAGGACGCATTGAAATTCAGGGAGGCGATGCCTGACTACCCGTTCATCTATGTCGGAGGGGTCGTTGACAGGCAGAGCGCGGACACGGTCATCGACGCAGGCTTCCCGCTTCTCCAGATGGGACGCGCCGTGCTGGAGGACACGGATTTCGTGAACAAGATGAAAGAGGACCCTAACCATTGCAGCGCGTGCGAGCACAGCAATTTCTGTGTCGGAAGGATGTATTCACGCTCGATGCAGTGCCACAAGAGATGCGTTGACATCACCCCAGGCCTTGAAAGAGGTGTCGCAAGGGTCAACGCCCGCAATGACAGACGAGAGCGTAAATTAGGTTATAAAGAATAGTTCCGCATTTGCGGAACACCTCTTTTTGAGATGCTTTAGCATCGAAGGCGTCATCAGACGCCGCGGCCGTCCCGGGTATTTGCAGCGACAAATACGGAAAGGGGATTTAAATAGGTAGGACGCTTCTGTCGCTGAAGCCATCTTCAGAGGAAAGTCCGGACAGGAAAGGGCACCCCGCTGCGGAAAGCGCAGGTAGGAGTAATCTTAGGCAAGCCGTAACAGAGAATTACCGCCCGCAAGGGCAAGGGTGAAAATGTGGGGCAAGAGCCCACGGCGTGTGGTGGCGACATCCCACGGGTACGGCACCGGGGCCTGCAAGACCAAATATATCGGCACAAGGGGGCGGCCCGTTCCCGCCGAGGGGTAGGTTGCGAAGATAAATGACAGATCAAAACAGAAACCGGCTTACGGTTCTACCTATTTTTTTATATTTTATTGCATCAATTCAAGCCGTCCGGCTATATTGCCGGCCTTTCGCAGGCTGGCATTTATTTTCAGCAATTTCATATCTGATTGGCCGCTTTCCTTTTCCTGAAGATTGCGTACATTGCTGTCAATGTCTCCAGCAGGCCGAAGGTGAAATATGCATTGCATATTCCATAGAAGCCGAATAAATACCACTCAAGGGCAATCCAGAGCATAAGAATGATCCCGCAAATCAGAGTGGCGGATGCAGCAAAAGGATGTTTCTTGAACAGCATCCAGGCAGCAATATATTGAGTAATGCCATTTACAGCAAGCAGGACGAAGCCTGACGGGACAAAATTCCTGAAAAAGACATCCGGCCACGGCATTTTAGCCCGTAAAATTTCGAGAAGCGGATCCATCAGCCATATCTTTCCGCTTGGATCTGTCCACATCATAAGTGCACCGACCAAGGCGCCTATTCCGATGAACAGAGTCCAGAATTTCATCATTACAGCCAAAAAACGATCCAATGACCAACGTGGCTTTGGTGTTGCAGTATTATACATATCCATCAATTTTTATATTCTTCTTTGCCGGCTCATCGCAATGAGTCAAATATCCTGACATCCATTTCCTGAAGCATTGCAGGCAGACAGGAGAGATCGGTCGCACTATAATGATAAGGGATGAGCATCTTTGGACGAATGAGCCCCGCCGCCTCCACACATTGGCTGACTGTCATTGTATAAGGCTGATTGACAGGGAGGAAGGCAATGTCTATCCGACCCAGTCCGGACATATCCTCAATCGGCTCGGTATCCCCTGCCACATAAACCCTGAATCCGTCAAAATCAAGGACATATCCGTTACCGACACCTTTAGGATGAAACATCTCCCTGCCTTTGGTGGTGTTGTATGCAGGCACGACCGTGTATCGGATTCCCTCAGACAGTTCCCCCGAATCACCATTGACAAGGACAGTTCCCCGTCCCAAAGCGGAAACAGATTCCGCATTGGAATAGAGAGAAGTCTCATCTGAGGAAAGGAGTTCCACCGCTTCCGCGCAAAGGTGGTCGTGGTGGGCGTGGGTTATCAATATGACATCCGCTTTCCCGAATGCCGAATAGTCGATTTTCATCTCACCCATCTGCGTGACAGGGTCCACTTGGATGACCTTTCCGTCATATTCGAAGGCAAGAGAGCCGTGAAATATGCAGGCAACCCGCAGAGGTTTCCCTGCCGGAGTGATGAATATCGGACATCTC
>JBJEJS010000199.1:0-2537 GCA_051878235.1 Candidatus Cryptobacteroides sp. | reverse complement strand
CGTCCCTGCCGTCTTTCGGGAAAAACACCATCCCGACGCCATATCTCCCTTTTTCTGGAACAGGTATGCCGTGGAGAAGTATGAACTCGTGCGGAATCTGCACCATTATCCCCGCGCCGTCCCCCGTCTTGGAGTCTCCTCCTTCCGCTCCCCGGTGCGCCATATTCTCCAGGACCGTCAGTCCTTTCTCTATTATTTCGTGATATTTGCTGCCGTTGATGTTCACGACAAGTCCGACGCCGCAGGCATCGTGCTCAAAGTCTGGGGAGTAAAGACCGTGAGCCTGAAAATCTGATAGTTCGTTCATATATGTTATATTTCGACACAAAGATATATTAAAAATGGGGAATGCTTGCCGTTTTGAAGAAAAAGTTCAAAAAAAAGTTGTTTATATGATTGATTGATATTAAATTTGCCAATTGGATTGTGAAGAAGTATTAAGTATTATTAAATATCAGTATGAAAACAACCAAAATCTTTTTATGCGGATTGATGGCAGTTTCAATGCTCGCTGTCTCCTCAGTCGTTTCCGCACAGGAAAAAAGCAACAAGGATGCCGAAGGGCGTACAGTCCGTGGACCTTATGAGACCAACTCATTCGGCTCAAACTGGTTCATTGGTGTCGCAGGCGGTATCAACACCGTCGGGACTTTCAAACTCCCTTCAAATATGTCCAACAAGGCTGGAGTCGGCGGTGCAGTTGAACTCACTGTAGGAAAATGGGTCACTCCTTGCGTCGGTCTCCGTCTCGGATATCAGGGCATCGGACTCAACGGTAAACTCACAACCAGCGGTGTGACAGAGAACTACAAGAAACCTTACCACTATGCGCACGCAGATGTTCTTTGGAATGTTTCAAACGCCATCGGAGGTTACAGGGATGACAGGTTCTGGAATTTCAGCCCGTACATCACCACTGGTTATGTGTACTCACAGGCCAGCAACTATGTCCTTGGCATCGGTCTCCTCAACAGCCTCAGGCTTTGTGACCGTCTTGACCTTACCATCGACCTCCGCGGTGTGACCGGAAAGGCTTCTGTCATCGGACTTAACAAAGGTCGCGTATGCAACTTCTCCGCTCTGGTAGGTCTGTCAGTTGACCTTGGAAAGAACAAATGGAAGAGGGCCACTCAGATTCCTGAGGGATATGCTCCGTACAGCACTGCAATGGTTGACGAACTCAAGAGCAAGAATGCCCAGTATGCAAAGGAGAATGACCAACTCGGTAAGGAAGTCGCTTCCCTCAAGAAGGAGAACGGTTCCCTCAAGAGTGAGAACGATGCTCTGAAGAAAGCAGCCAAGGCTCCTAAGAAACTCACAGTCACTTCAGGTGCAGTGTTCTTCAAGATCGGCGAGACTACCCTCAGCTCAGCAGACCTCTATCAGCTTGACTTCTATGTTAAGAATGTCATCGAGCAGGATCCTGACGCTAAGTTCCTCCTCACCGGATATGCTGACAAGAACACCGGCGGAAAGAAACGCAACCAGTACCTCAGCGAGAAGAGGGTTGAGTATGTTTCCAACATCCTCCGCACTAAGTACAATGTTGACGAGAACCGCATCGTTGTCAAGGCTGTCGGCTCAGAGGCCGCTTTCAGCGACAAGGTTGAACTCAACAGGTGCGTAGTCCTTGAGTACGCTGACTAATAATTGCGTGAAAATGGAAAATATGGACGCTGCCCAAAGGGTGGCGTCCTTTTTTTTGCTATCTTTGCGCCGTTTGAGAAATAAGCCACCCGCATTATGAGATTACCTGCAGAATGGGAAAAACAGAGCGGCATACAACTTACCTGGCCGCACGGGGACACCGAATGGTATGAACTCGAAAAGGTGAAGGAATGTTATGTGGACATTGCGCGCAACATCCTGAGGTTCGAGCCTCTGATGATTGTGTGCAGGGACATCGTGGAAGCGGAGTCTGACATTGCGGCAGTCTGTTCCCGTAAGGGATGGGACATTGACCTGGACAGGGTCAGGTTCCGTGAGGCTCCCCTGAATGACACCTGGGCCCGTGATCACGGCGGTATTTCCGTCTATGGGGACAACGGTGAGAAGTATCTCTACGATTTCGTCTTCAACGGTTGGGGACAGAAGTTCGCCTCCAACCTTGACAACCAGATGACTAAGACGATTTTCAAAGCCGGAGCCTTCAATGACGATGTGCTCGGGGTCGATATGAGACCGTTTGTCCTTGAGGGCGGAAGCATCGACACGGACGGCTGCGGCACAATGCTCACCACGACCCGCTGTCTGACGAGCGTGAACAGGAACGAATATCTCACACGCGACGAGATAGAGGGCGAGCTCAAGAGCGCATTCGGGCTTGACAGGGTGCTGTGGCTTGACTATGGGGAGATTATCGGGGATGACACCGACTCCCACATAGACACTCTTGCGAGATTTTGCTCTGAGGACACCATAGCCTATGTGCAGTGCACTGACCCTGATGACCCCCATTATGAGGAACTCCGGGAAATGGAGAACCAGTTGAGGTCTTTCAGGACAAGGGACGGGAAGCGTTACAATCTTGTTCCCCT
>JBJEJS010000198.1:0-13056 GCA_051878235.1 Candidatus Cryptobacteroides sp. | reverse complement strand
TGCGCCCAAAGAGAATCTCCCCCTTCCTGCCGGGACTGTTCCGGAGGAGAGGACTTCCGAATACTGCGCCGAATTCCACACCCTGGCGACAGGGCTCGACCTTCTTGTGATGGGGGTCGGAACGGAAGGGCAGATAGGATTCAACGAGTCGGGCTCAAGGGAAATGAGCCGCACAAGGACCGTGCTGATGTCCTATAAGAACAGGAAGACCCAGTCAAGGAACTTCAACGGCAACATCAACGACACCCCGAGAGTGGCAATCACGATGGGTATCGGGACTATGATGAGCGCGAAGAGAATCATCCTGATGGCCTGGGGAGAGGACAAGGCTGCCGCAGTCAGGGAAATCGTCGAGGGAGACCCTTGCGTGGAATGCCCTGCATCCCTGCTCCAGAGGCACGGGAACATCACATTCTATGTTGACGAGAACGCAGGGGCAGGACTTTCCAGGGTTGTCGCGCCTTGGCTTGTGGGTCCTTGCGAGTGGACTCCGAAATTCATCAGGAAGGCTGTGGTATGGCTCTGCGAGAAAGTGCACAAGCCGATTCTCAAACTCACCTATGCCGACTACATCGGCAACTCACTCAGCGAACTTCTTGAGAAGAAAGGCCCTTACGACAAGATAAACATAGATGTCTTCAACGACCTTCAGCACACCATCACTGGCTGGCCTGGCGGAAAGCCTAACGCAGACGACAGCACAAGGCCCGTGGCATCATCCCCGTTCCCTAAGAGGGTAGTGGTGTTCTCCCCTCACCCTGATGACGATGTCATCTCTATGGGAGGAACATTCATCCGCCTCGTGGAGCAGGGTCACGATGTCCATGTGGCATACGAGACTTCGGGTAATGTCGCAGTGCACGACGACGTTGTCCTCCAGCATATGGACACCGCGCACGAACTCGGCTTCGCGGATGAGTTCGACAGAGTAAAGCAGATTGTGGATTCAAAACGCCCAGGTGAGCCTGAGCCGCGTGCCCTGCTTGACCTCAAGGCAGCCATCAGAAGGGCTGAAGCCCGTGCTGCCGTGCGCTCATTCGGCCTGAACGACAACACCAACGCCCATTTCCTCAACCTCCCGTTCTACGAGACAGGAGGAATCAAGAAGGGCGAGCGCACACAAAAGGACATCGACATCATCATCGCCCTGCTCCAGAAGGTGCAGCCTCACCAGATTTATGTTGCGGGCGACCTTGCAGACCCTCACGGGACACACCGTGTCTGCACGGAGGCCGTGCTTGAGGCACTCAACCAGCTCGAAGGCGAGGAGTGGATGAAGGATTGCCATGTCTGGCTCTACAGGGGCGCGTGGATGGAATGGGAACTCGGAAAGGTCGATATGGCAGTTCCGCTAAGCCCTGACGAACTGATAAAGAAACGCCACGCCATCTACCGCCACCTTTCACAGAAGGACATCGTGCCGTTCCCTGGTGACGACAGCCGCGAGTTCTGGCAGAGGGCTGAGGAAAGGACACAGAACACGGCCCGCCTATACAACGAACTGGGTATGGCGGAATACCAGGCAATCGAGGTGTTCGTCAAACTGTTCTGAGGAAAGCCGTTCTGAGGGATGCGCCCCGCAGGGGGCATCCCCCATTCAAGTCAAACAATTTAAACAAAAGAATATGAGAGTAATCATCGAAGAAACCGACAAGAAAGGCTCCGTTTGGGCAGCCCGCTACATAGTTTCAAGAATCAAGGCGAAGGCGGCAGTCTCCGACAAGCCATTCGTCCTGGGCCTCCCTACAGGAAGCACTCCTATCGGGACTTACAAGGAACTCATCAGGCTTTACCAGGCAGGGGAAGTCTCTTTCAGGAATGTCATCACATTCAATATGGACGAGTATGTGGGCCTTCCTGAATCCCATCCTGAAAGTTACCATTCCTTTATGGCGAAGAACTTCTTTGACAATGTGGATGTGCCAAAGGAGAACATCAACATCCTCAACGGGAACGCTCCTGACCTTGCCGCTGAATGTGAGTCCTACGAAAGGAAGATTCTTGCGGCGGGCGGTATCGACCTCTTTATGGGAGGGGTCGGGGAGGACGGCCATCTCGCATTCAACGAGCCGTTCTCATCCCTTGTCTCACGCACAAGGGTAAAGAGCCTCACCTACGACACCATCCTTGTCAATTCCCGTTTCTTTGACGGTGATATCAGCAAAGTCCCGACCAGGGCCCTGACAGTGGGAGTGGGCACCGTGCTCAGCGCGAAAGAGGTGCTTGTCCTCGCATTCGGGCACAAGAAGGCACGCGCCCTCCAGCAGGCTGTCGAGGGGGCTTATTCACAGAGTTGCACCCTCTCAGCCCTCCAGGCACATCAGCACGGCATCATCGTCTGCGACGAACTGGCGGCAGGAGAACTGAAGGTGAACACCTACCGTTATTTCAAGGACATCGAGAAGGACAATCTCTAAGGTGGACTTATTAAATGAAAGCCTGTCTGTGGAATCCACAGGCAGGCTTATTTTTTTGACTGTCGGCCCTGACAGAAAGAGTGGTGTCAGACTGACGGGAAGGGCGTCGGGAAAGGCTAAAACAAGCCGTTCAGCAGGGCGGCAAGCCTGAGGCCTCCGTAGAGGATCTGTGTCTCGATCAGAGGGACGGCAGCATTGAGGAAGTCCTGTCCGAGGTACTGGTCAGGCTTTGCCATCTCGAACTGGGCCTCGCAGCGGACGGCGTTGTCGTGCATCCAGTCACGCGGCTCTCCTGCGCTGATTTCCTTCTTTGTCTTAGCATCGACACGGTCAAGTTCATCCGCCCATTCGGTCGGACACCAGATACGGGTCTTCTGTATGACGCCATAGTCCCAGACGGAATGGATATACATCTTGTTTGCCTTGTCGCAGAAGAAGACATTGTAACTCATATTATGGTTTGAGTACTTGATGTGCGCAGGACAGTGCATATCCCCCACAAGGTGAATGACATATTTCAAGTTCACCGCAACGGTGGAGTCATCATATTCCTTATAGTTCCTGAGGACTTCGCAGGCCTTGTCCAGTCCGTATATCGCATTGCCTTTCTTAGGATTCAACAGAGCCTCGTTGTAATGGAGCGACGAATCGACAGGGGCGACATGCCAGCCGTCCGTGAATTTGTACTCCGGAGTCTTGCGGTAGTCGTCCATCCATTTGGCGTAATAGACGATTGAATGCCCGCCGAGGTATTTCTCGATTTTCTTCTTCGCTCCCGGTTTGAGGTTGTTCTCGGCGATTTTGGCTATTGTCTCGTGCCCCTCACGCCCCCAACCGAAAGAGGGGGCGCAAATAAGGGACAGAAGAACATATATGACTATCTTTTTCATATCGGATTTTCTTTTGGAATCTTTTCTGCGATGTCCTAATCGTGGAGACCTTTCGAGCGGAGATAGCCGATGAGTTGCTCAGGACGGTCTGTCTGGATCATTGTCGCTCCGAGGGCAATCACCTGGTCGTAGATCTTTGCAGGGTCACCGCAGTCAAGGGCAGTGTCATCGTCAAGATAGCCGCAGAGAGAGCCCCAGATGGTGTTCACCCAGAGTTTTGAGCCTCCGTCAACAATCTTCTTCATCGCTTCCGCCACTTCAGGGGTCATCTTCTTCCAGCAGACCTCGAATGCAAGAGGCATATCGCCAGATTCTATGTACTGGTTGAAAAGGGCCTTCCCCTGTTCCTTCTGGATGTCGATGATCGGCATATACATCATATTGTGCTCGTGGGATGCCATCTTCGCGTCAACCTCCTGCTGAGGTTTCTTCCCCTTGATGAGGAGTTGGTCGGTGGTGCCGAGTTCCTCGGAAATGGCAAGGACCTGGTCGTAATACTGGTATCCCTGGTCCACATTCACCACAATCCTGTCCTTGCAGCACTCAAGGGCTTCCCTGAGGGTGCAGATTCTCATTGAGTCCGTAGCGACCCCGTGGGCCCTTTTGAGACGGAATTTGAGAAGTTCCTCGTAGGTGTAGTCGCTGACGAGGCCCTTGCCGGTGGTGCACCTGTCGATGGTCCAGTCGTGGCTCAGGACAAGGACGCTGTCCTTGGTCATCTTCAGGTCCAGTTCCATAATGTCCGCGCCCATCCTGATGATGGACTCGATTGCAGGTATGGAATTCTCGGGATAGTTGCGCCAGTCACCTCTGTGGACAGCCACGACGACATTCTTCGAAGCGGGGTTGTGGATTTCAGCGACAATCTTTTCCGCACGGTTGGCATACTGCACTCCGCCCTGTCCGCAGCAAGAGGAAAGGAGAAGGGCAGAAAGGGACAAAACAATTGAGAAATATTTTTTCATCAGTCAAAATTTTTATAAACGCCCCAAATTTAATCATTATTTTGCCAAGATATGTTTTCGGCGGTGAATTTTGTCGAGGAAGTTCCCATCTGGCCTATGTAGGTGAGATAGTTGTCGGCATTAAGACCGACCATCTGGTATTCCCCCTTGTTGTAGGCTCCCACATCACCTCCGACGGCACATCCGGTTATGGTCGCGGCAAAGTTGCAGTAGCCGAAGAAATTGCCGAAATATTTGCCTGTCGATATTTTGTCGCTGATGGCATTCCCGAGGAACTTCACATCCGTGAAGACATTCGAGGCGTGGTTGACAAGGCAGACTATGCCTCCCAGGGCTCCCGAGTTGTCACAGACGATATCCCCGTAGTTCACCACCCTTGTGATTTTGGTGCCCACTCCTGAGATGCAGGTGATCCCTCCGATACGCGCGCCTTCCGAGGTCGCGAAGTTGTCGAAGATGTCCCCCGTGTTCACACAGTCGGTGATGGTCGTGTAGCGGTTGCAGGCGGCGGCAATGGCGGATGTCCTTGCGGTCGCGGAGGTGATGTCACCGGTGTTGGAGCAGTTCGTCAATGCCACAGGGCTTGTCGATGCGGCATCGTTGGTGCTGAATCCGACTATTCCGGCTATGTGGACACAAGTGGCTCCGGCCTTGGTGTTGCCGCCTGAAGTGGCAGTGATGGTCCCGTTGTTGGTAACTTTGTCAATGACAGAGCCCTTGACCGCATTGGCAAACCCGATTATCGCCATCGTCATCCTGTTGTTGTCCGGAGCCGCTCCGTCAAATGACAGAGGGGCGTTGTTGGTGATGCCCCGCACGGTGGCGTCATTCATCAGTCCGGCAAGGATTCCGCAGTCCGTCTGGGCGGTCGCCTTGACGTAGAGCGAGCAGGAGGAGTCAAAGACAAGATTCTCCACCACAGCACCCGTGCCGAGCACTCCGAAAAGTCCCCAAGGCTTCCCTGCGGTGGCATTGTCACAGAGCATCGCAAAGTTCCTTATGCTGTGTCCCTGACCGTCAAACCATCCTTCGAATGAGTTGCCGGAAATTGACAGAACATTGGATGCCCAGGTCATCGAAGCGTTCCCTATCGGGGTCCACGAGGAGACTCCTGACATATCTATGTCATTCAGAAGCACCACTTTCCCCTCCGCGTTCATCCATTCTGAAATGCTTTCCCCCGCATTGACGGCAGCAGAAAACGCCACAAGATCCGAAGCGGAGGATATTCCTCCTTCAGGAGCAAAGGCATAGAGTTCCTTGCCGAGATGCCTGACGGTGAACTTGCCGTCACTCTCCTCGTAGGATGTGAGCCCTGTCTTGTAGATGTTCCTCCTGTAGGCGCTGCCGTCGGCTGTCTCAAGGGTGAGTTTCAGTCCAGAGCCCGTCGAGAAGCGTCCGACAGGGAATTTCACGGTCAGGCGGTTGCGAAGGTCAGTCCCGTCAGGGAAGGTCATCTTCAGCACATTCCCCGTCGTGGAGGCGGTTATGGCAAGGGTCTGCGGGTCAACCGTTCCGCTGACCGTGAGGCTTCCCTGGAAATCGGCAGGGTCGGCAGGCTCTACCGTCAGGGTTTTCGCCTCGCTCGCGATGTCACCCGCATCTACAGTCAGTTCAATGACTGAGAATATGTTGCTGAATGTCAGCAGCAACTGTCCCTGAGAGAGGTTCCCCTCCTTGGGAGTTCCCACAAGCGGAGCGCGGGCAAGAGCCGTCTGGGTCCCCTCGCTGAAGACAAGGGTCCTCTGAGGGTCGATTCCGATTGTCCCCGCAGCGTCTGTGGCGGGATAATATGCCGTCAGGGACTTTGAGGAGTCGTAGGAGGTTAAGCCGTCGTCACTTCTGAAGACAGTCTCCGTCCCGTCGGCGGAAGCGGTGTAGGCGTAGGCCTTCCCGTCGTAAACCACTGTGATTTCGTCACCCGCCTGCCAGGAGGTCTTTCCTGCGGATATGTCGGTCTTGGTGAGGCCCTCAATGCCTGCCCATATTTCCATATATTCCCTTTCTCCCTCCCCGGGAGTCTCAGGTCTCGTGTTGTCGGAACATCCTCCTGCAAGGAGGAGTGTTCCGGCGGCAATGATGTTCAATATATGCTTATTCATATATATTTGATATATATAATATATTTTATTCCTTGTTTCCGTCCTCGTATTCAATGTCCGTCACGCCGTTGTCCGGTTTCTCGACGCCGAATCCGGACATATCGGTCACCTCGTAAGGCTTTTCCATCGCGTATCTCGCAGCCGTGAGGGCAAACGGGATGTTGGCGGATGTGACAGGGGTCGAATAGGATCCTGAAACCGTGCTTGAGGTGGTGTAACGGTAGGTGTTGCCGTCCATAGTCACCCCTGTGAAAGGCGTGATGAGGCTTTCGAACATAAGGCAGGCGGCTCCGTAACGGGAGATGCCGTAGTCCATATGGTAGCCGTCACGGGTCAAGTTCATCTCGTTGTCTATGGATGAGGTCCTGAGATTCTGGAAATATGTCCCTGTGGCGAGTATCCCGTCCATAGGGGTTTCCTCCATAACCTTCTTTCCCTGGGCGACTATGACATCATACATCCCCGCCTGGTCGGTCCAGGTGATGTACGGCTGTGAGGCCGAGGCGATCTTGGACATATCGAAATATGCCTGTGACATAATATACCAGAACTTAGGGGCAGTCTCCTGGGTCTCCTTGATGTAGTTCACCAGACCCGTTATGGCCGTCTTCTCGGTCTCGTCCCAAATCCAGGCGGCCTTGTTTCCCGTGTGCTCCTGGATTGTCACGATGTCCCAGCGGGTTGCGGAGGCTATCTGCTTGATTGTGTAGGCCTCTGTCGCCTCCGTCCAGGAGGATGCCCCCGGAGCGCACTGGTAGCATTTGTAGTCGGACTTGCTGTCCCACCCGCTGTAATACTCAGGGATTGTCCTTCCGCCGTAGTACATATGGGTCAACTGGATTTTCTTTCCTGCCGCAGCCGCTTCGAGAATGCCGGGAAGGTGCTCGACGGCGTCCTTGGTGAAGGAGTTTCCGATGAAGAGAATCCTCAGGTCGGCATCCGCGTACTCGATTCCCGCTTCAGGCTTGAAGCCCACCAGATAGGTGACATCGGAATCATCGACCGTGATCGTGCCTGCCACAGGACCGAGGTATGTCACTTTCGATGCCTCGGTGTACTCGTCATAGACATAGGTGCCTCCGTTGTAGAGTCCTGTGCGGCCGCCTGCCGTGCATTTGGTCAATGTCACCGTCTGGTTGTTGTAGCCCCAGAACAGGCCCCTCGCAGTGATGGAGTCCCCGCTGTTGTCGGTGATGATCTCTCCGTAGTTCGCACAGTTGTCCAATGTGGATGTCGAGTTGAACAGGGACACCAGACCTCCGACACGCGCACTGGTCGTGGAGACGATGTTGCCGTAGTTGATGCAGCCCGACATCTTGCAGGCTGAGCCCATCAGACAGGTGATTCCTCCCAGACGGCCTGCCCTGGCGGCAGGGACAGTGTTGGTCTGGTTGCCGTAGTTCACACAGCCGATGATCTCAGTGCCGCCGTTGGCCGCTCCGATGATACCTGCCGTGCGGGCTGTAGCCGAGATGAGGTCTCCGTAGTTCGAGCAGTCCGAAACCGTGTTCTTGGCTGTCGCCGTGCCGTCCGCAAAGCCGACCACTCCTGCAATGGTGTAGGCGGCCGTACCGCCTGCGGAGGTGTTGCCGTCAAGATTCTCGGCTGTGATGAGTCCCCTGTTGTGGCAACTGTCCATCACCGTTCCTGATGTTCCAGGAAGCATATAGCCGACCATTCCGACATAGACGGCGGTGGTGGTGGAGCCTGACGCCTTGGTCTGTCCCCTGAAGTTCACCGGGGCGTAGGATGTGATGTCCCTGACCTCGGCACCCTGCACAAGACCTGCCACCGTCCCGACATAGTTGAATGCCGTCGAGTTGACGGTGAGTGATGATGCGGCGTCGAACTGGAAGTTATAGACCTTGGCGCCCTGAAGGAGAGTTCCGAAGAATCCGTAGGCCTGTCCTGTGGCGTTCCCTGACGGGGCGGTCATCTTCAGGCCCTTGATGATATGCCCGTTTCCGTTGAAGCATCCGTCAAAGGCGTGGCCGTCCGTCACGGATGCCGCTTTGGAAGCGACTGCCACTGTCGCATAGCCGATTGGAGTCCAGGAGTCAAGCGACGAGCAGTCGATGTCGTCGAGGAGATTGACCGTGCCGGTAGCGTCCTGGAACTTTTTGTAGGTCTTCCCTGAGTTCACAGAATCGGCAAATTCCACAAGGTCGGCGGCCGATGCGATTCCAGGGACAGGCACAGGTGTGCTTCCTGCGAAGACATTGTCAACCAGAACGGCATTCGCCGCCTTTGAAGTGGCGAGGGAGAGGTTTGCAAGATAGTTGTCCTCGGTCAGGACAAGCGGATCTCCTCCCGAATAAGGACCTATCGCCCCGCCGAGTTTGCAGTTGCTCACGGTCACCGCTGAATTGTTGAAGTTGCCCACAATGATTCCCATATAGCAAAGGCTGGCATAATACATATCAGAACGGATTGTGCCGTAGTTCTCGCAAGCGTCTATCGTGGAGGCCGCATTGGTCTGTCCGACGATTCCTGCGGCATAGCCGTGAGTCTGGTCGTCCGCTACCGAGAAGGTGATGTCGCCCTTGTTGACACATCCTGCAAGGGATGTCGATGTTCCCATTCCGGAGACGATTCCTGCGACACGGCTGTTGGAGGCCTTGGTGTCGGAGCAGGTGACGGCTCCGTTGTTGGTGCAGTTCTCAGTTCTTGAGAACTTGTTCATCGTGGCAATGACTCCTGCGGTCCTTGTCGCCTGGACATCAAGAGTTCCGTCGTTCACACAGTCCTTTATGCGGCACAAGCCGGATGAAGGGGTGCCGAGGGCATCGGAGAAGCCGACGATTCCGCCGATGGAGATTCCCGTGCCTCCGTTCTTGGTGTTGCCGGTGTTGGTCGAAGTGATTGTGCCGCTGTAGGAACATCCTTCCACAAGGGCATCCACGGCATCCGTGCAGCACATCGCCCCGACCACTCCTCCGATTGATGTGCGGAGGTTTTCGCTGCCTCCCGTGAATGACACAGGAGCGGCACTTGAGCAGTTGGAGACTGTGGACGCATAGACATAGCCCGCCACCGCGCCGAGGGCGCTCATTGCCTTCGCCTCGGAAGAGAGGGAGCAGGATGATGCGAAATTGAGATTCTTAACCTCGGCGTTCTCAAGGACTCCGAACAGACCGTAGGCAGAGCCCGCAGGGGCATCGGCAGGAACGGTGAGGGAGAAGTTCTTTATGGTGTGTCCCTGGCCGTCGAAGATTCCTTTGTAGGTAGGTCCTGTGATGACATTGGCGGTGGTATAGGTGGCGTTTCCTATCGGAGTCCACCCTGATGCCCTGACTGTCGCGAAATCGATGTCATCCATCAGATAGGCCTTCATCAGTTCAGTCCCGTTCTGGTCATTGACATCGGAGGCGAACTGGAGGAGTTCTGCGGCGGTGTAGATGTCAATCCTGTCGGAAAGCGCCTTCTCGAAGAAGACAGGACGGATGACCGTGTGGCTCTCGAGGTCGTAGGCGACCATCACGAGGATGCCGGAGGAGAACACCGACGGGAATGTCACCGTCACCTCCTTTGCCTGACGGTCTATCGAGGCCTCGATGCCCTGCGCGGAGGCAATCCCGACAAGGGCTTCGGAAGCCTTTGTCCCGCTCAGGCCGTATCCGATTTTCATCGGGACGGACGGGTCGATGACCACCGTGTTTATGACTGCCGTGAGGGTCAGGTTGAAGGCATCCTGGACAGGAAGGGTCAGGACTTCCCCGCTTCCGAGCGTCACGGACAGGTTGCCGTCTTCCGTCCTTTCCACAGAACGGAAGATGCAGGTCTGCCCGTCGGCTGCCTTTATAGGATTGCCTGAGCCGTCGGTGAGCCGCTGTCCGCCCACCGTCCAATAGCCCTCGGCATCGGCGGAGACCACAGGTGTGTGTCCGCTGACAGGGACCTTCTCCCCGTCAATCAGCAGAAGGGAGGTCTGTGAGCCTGTCGTGACGGTCCAGTAGTAGATGTCCGAAGCCTCGTCGAGTTCCACCCCGAGGACAGGGACATTTATCATCTGGGAGGATGTCGCTATCACCACACTCCGAGTCTGGTCCTTGCTGTCGAGATAGGTTATCACATAATTGCCGTCGCTGTCCTGGAGGACCGACTGTATCACATTTCCCGATGCAATCTCGCTCAAGTTCTTCAACTGGGTGTTCATCTTGTCGATTTCACCCTGAAGTGCCTCCAGACGGGTCTTGAAATCATCGACACGCTCCGTCAGGAGACTGTCGTCGAAACGGCAGCCGCCCGCCAGAAGGGCGGCAACCGTGATTATGAATATTGTTATATATCTTTTCATCGCTTTAGCGGATAATCTCGTTGTAATCGACATATTCACCGTTCTTGTAGCAGGTCGTGTTCTCCACGGTGGCGTCAGGTGCGCCCTCAGGATTGTCCTTCCAGGTGTCCCATTCGCCTACCTTGCCTCCCACCGCACATTGGAAGATGCAGTTCGCTGCCGTGTAGCCCGTGCACCATCCCGGACCTGCAGTTGACTGGGACGGGTTCTTCGTCGCGTCAATCGTGGAGTCGAGGGTGATGTTCGAGAGGATGATGCCCTTGTTGACGCAGCCGGTGATCCTGGCCTTGTTGTGTCCTGCGATACCTCCGGCACGGCATCCTATCTGCGAGAACACATTGCCGTAGTTGATGCAGTTCTCTATGAGGTTCGTGGTCCCGTCGGTCCCGCCGAGGATTCCTCCGATGCGCTTGTTGGCATACTTGGTCCTGTCTGAGCCATACTGTCCGACGATGTCGTCCTGGATTGTCCCGTAGTTGTTGCAGTAACTTACAGTCGAGTAGTCGTCGGCGGAGACAGTGCCTCCGAGGGTGGCGACAATTCCCGCCCCACGACCTGTAGGCGAACTGATGTTGCCGTAGTTGTCGCAGTACTCCAGATCGCTTCCGCCTGCCATCACCCAGCCGCAGATTCCTGCGACCTGCATTCCTGTCCCTCCAGGCTGCTCATTGGAGATTTTGCCCGTATAGACATCCGCGTTGTTCACGCAAGGGCTGTCCTTGGCTCCGATGTGCGTGTCGTTGACCGTTCCCGCGATTCCTCCCATCACAAAGAGTTTATTGGCGGCATCGTCTCCCGCGAGCACCATCGTGACATTGTTGGTGACTCCTGAGATGACCGTGTTGGAGGCGTATGCAACAAGGGCGGCTGCGGAAATGACATAATCGGCATTAACTCCCGTCAGGGTTATCCTGTCCCCTTCGGCTCCCACCACAAGGTTTTTGAATGTCGCCCCGTCGGCGGCACCGAAGATGCCGTAAAGGTTGCTGGTGTTGCCGGACACATCGAAGGTCCAGTTGATTCCCTTGAGGGCATATCCCTGTCCGTTGAACACTCCCGTGAACGGATTGACAAGCGTCTTGTACTGAGGCGTGCCCGTTGACAGGGCCGACCCTATCGGAGTCCACTCCGACACTCCAGAAAGGTCGATGTCATTCAGAAGCACGACCTCTCCTGCCTCGTTCTGCCAGCGGGATGTGGACGCTCCTGAATTGACTGCCTTCGCGAAGGAGACGAAATCTCCAGGGGTGGCGATTCCAGGGACTGACGGGCCTTCAGGGATTATCGGGGTCTGCACCACATCTATCCCAACAGAGACATCGTAATACCTGTTTGTGAAGGTTATCCTGCCTTTGCGGTCAAGCCCGAGTTCGCTCTCATAGTAATCGGCAATGAAGTTGTGCGAGCTCGTGACCATCCCTGCCTTTGAAGAGGCATCTATGAGCCATCCGCCGCCGTCGTCGGAGACAGTGACCTCATATTCGATGTTGTGGGAGACATTCACGGTGAATTCCGTCATATTTCCCGGAAGGCTTATGACAGTCCCGCTCTTGTAGGTTGACTCAGGGTCGTTTATGACGGCATCGCCGTAGGTGAAGAACAGAGGCTTGAGGACTGTGGTCTCACCTGAGGAGACCATAATGACGGTGTTGCCCTCCTGTACCCCGTCCTTCAGGACGACTGAGACCGTACGGGCATATTTGTCTATGGTCACATCCACATTCCAGGCGGTGAAATAGTCCACGACGGCATCCGCCGAGGCTGTGCCCGTGACATTGTACTTTATTGTCACAGGGACCCCGTAAGAAGGCACAGGAGTTATGTGGGAAGTCTCGAAATCTATCCCGAGAGCCTCATAATACTCCACCTCGAAGGATGTCCCGTCAGTCAGCGTGAATACCACCGTGCCTTTCTGGGCATCCGGCAGGACGGAGGCGAAAATGAGGTTGGAGGCATCTGTGGCGAGCACATCCGTAGGCTCACCGTTGACGGTCCACCATCCTCCGTCGTTGATTGTCACCACAGGAGGCTCCCCTCCGACAAGGATTTTCTCCCCGTCCTTTGATGTGAGCCATCTTCCGTCACCGCCGTTGTTGTCGGTCAGTTTCCAGTACCAGTTCCCGTCCTCCGCCTTTCCGACGGTCACCACAGGAAGTGTAGGGACATCGCCTGCAAGGGCGAGGGTGATGGTCTTGACCTCCCCTCCCGCGTTGCGATAGCAGACAATCACATTGCCGCTGCCGTCCTCGCTGATCCAGGAGATGAAGGAACTGCCCACAAGCGCATTGAGGGATGACAGTTGGCCGTTCATCTGTTCCGCCGTCCTCTCAAGGGCGGAGAGTTCCTCTTCGATTGCGTCAAGATTCTGCCTCAGTTCCGTGTCGT
>JBJEJS010000197.1:0-2550 GCA_051878235.1 Candidatus Cryptobacteroides sp. | reverse complement strand
CCTGATCTGGACCTCCACCCAGATGCCTGTGTTGCTCATCAGGGTGCAATGCAGGGCCTCATAGCCGTTGTTCTTTGGATGCTTTACCCAGTCGCGCACCCGGTCTGGCTTGTAGCGGTAGATGTCGGTGATGATGGAGAACACGTGGTAGCACTGGTCCCTCTCGCTCTCATTCGGCGACTTCTCAGGATTGAAGATGATGCGCACGGCATAAAGGTCGTAAACCTGGTCGAATGTGATTCCCTTCGTCATCATCTTGTGCCAGATGGAATATGGCGTCTTGACCCTTTTCTTCACCTCGAACTCGAATCCCGCTTTCTCCAGGGCCGTCCTTATCGGTCCGATGAAGGCATCTATCTCCTTTTCCTTGTCGGTTATGTTCCTGTTGATTTTCTCCGTGATGTCGTTGAACGCCTCCGGCTCCTTGTACCTCAGCCAGATGTCCTCCATCTCGGATTTGACCTCATATAGACCGAGCCTGTGTGCAAGCGGGATGAAGATGAACATCGTTTCGCTGAGAATCTTGTCCCTCTTGTGCTCAGGCATAAACTCTATTGTGCGGCAGTTGTGCAGGCGGTCTGCGAGCTTGATGAGCACGACGCGGACATCATCGTTGAGAGTCAGCAGGATACGCTTCAGATTCTCCGCCTGCAGGCTTTCCTTGTTTGATTTCTTGTCCTCGTTGTCAAGGACGGTCTTGATTTTTGTCAGTCCGTCCACGAGAATCGCAATCCTGTTTCCGAACAGGTTCCTGATGTCGTCCACAGTATAATCGGTGTCCTCCACAACATCGTGCAGAAGTGCCGCCACAATGGACTTGCATCCGAGCCCGATGTTGCTGACCACAATCTTCGCCACCGCTATAGGATGCAGGATATATGGCTCGCCGGAGCGTCTGCGCACCCCTTTGTGCGCCTCGTTGGCGAAATCGAAAGCCTTCTGTATCAGGTCCATCTCACTCTGGTCGGCACATCTTTTCTTTGCCGCCTCCTTGAGGTCGGCATAATCCCTTGCGATGACCTCGTGGTCCTGTTGTGTGAATTCACTCTTGCTCATATATCGAGTATTATCCTTCTATATTATAATTGTCCACATTCTGGAATGCGTATGACAGTTCCGCGCCGAAAAGGATGATGAACCATCCGAAATTCATCCAGAACATAAAGAGAGGTATGGCGGCGATTGCTCCATATACCATATTAAGCCGTGTCACGAATATCTGCGTCTCAAGATACAGATATTGCAGTATGGTGAAGGCAAGCCCCGAGATGAGGGCGGCACGCAGGGCGTGGGAATACTTCACTTTGTGGTTAGGGATGAATTTGTACATTGCGGAGAATGTCAGGGCGGCAATCGCGTAGAATATCCCCCAGGTAAGCAGGGAGGATATCCACTGTATGGCGGCAAAGTCAAGGCCTATGCTCTTGAAGACATTCGTGTACATAAGCGACCCCGAGAAGAAAAGCATTATGACAAAAGGAGATATGAACAAAATGGCGAGGTAGAATCCGAGCCTTTTCCATAAGTTCCTCGATTTTCTAACCCGCCAGACATTGTTGAACACCTGTTCCACGCAGATCATCATCCAGATGACGAGCCAGACGAACACAAGCGCGCTTATCAGTCCCATCGTGCTGCTCTGGGCCGTGTTGATGATGTTCTCCGCGAACACGAGGAGTTTGTCGATGATGTCCTGATGACCTGAGAAGTTCGCATAGAGAAGCTCCTTGAGGATTTCGGCAAGCCCGAAACCGTCCGTGACCACGAATGCCACCGCAAGGAACGGCACCACCGCCATCGTCCCGAAGAAACTGAGGGCGACGGCCTGGAATCCGATTTTCTCCGCAGAGAAAGTCTTGATTGTGATAACCAGAACTTTTGCATATTTGACAAACCTGGCCTTAGCCTTTGACAACTCCTCGATGTCGGTCTGCCAAATTTCGTCAGACAGGAAGTTCCTGACTCTTTCCTTATGATATTTTATGCTCTTCATCTTTTTCTAAAACAGGCTGAGTTGTCCTTTGGGCTCCCTCTCCGTCTCTGATGCCTGCGGGCCCGACTCGGCGGCTGGACCGGAAGCGGCCCCTCCGAGAATCGAGAGGAACTCCTCTTCACCGATGATTCTCACTCCGTTTTCCTGCGCCTTCCTTATCTTCTCGGGACCGGGTTTCTCCCCTGCGAGCAGAAAGGAAGTCTTACCGCTGACCGAACTGCTGTTCTTCCCGCCGTTCTCCTCTATCATCTCCTTCATCCTGTCCCGTGACACGGAGAAATTTCCGCTTATCACTATTGTCTTCCCGGCAAGGACATCGGATCCTGCCTTCCTTTCCTTCTGTGCGATGTCGAAATTAAGCCCCGCCTCCTTGAGCCTGCCTATCTGAATGACATTCTCCGGCTTTGAGAAGTAGTCAAGGATGCTCGCCGCTATGACCTCCCCGACATCACCCACCTCAAGCAGTTCCTCATTCGTGGCGTGCAGAAGGGCATCCACATTGCGGAAATGCCTTGCGACCGACTTTGCGGTCGTCTCGCCCACATACCTGATTCCCA
>JBJEJS010000196.1:0-13064 GCA_051878235.1 Candidatus Cryptobacteroides sp. | reverse complement strand
GGCAGAAACGGCTCGGGAAGGGTCTTCTGGAGATCCATCAGCCCCTCCTCCTTGAGTCTTTCGACGGTGCGGAGCCTCTGCATCTCACTTTCCCCGAGGGAATATTCAGGGTCTATGTCGTCAATGGAGATTGTCAGGCCGTAGAGTTGGCTGTAAGTGACCTGAGCCCTGACCAGGACCGTCAGGCCCTCCTTGAGGGGAGAGCCGGTGACCGACTCGAAATAATGGGCTATCATCTTGTACTTGGTGCTCCAGATGGCAGCCTGGGCCTTTGCCACAAGGGAGTTCCCGTCACTTTGCGAAAGTTCAAGGTAACAATGCCCTCCGGGACGGGCTTTCATCGCGCTGATTTCGGCACGTATCCAGAGTTTGGCCGGGAAAAGGCACTCAATCCCTGATTTCAGTCTCGACTGAAGGTCGTAAAGATTGATGATTTCCTTTTCCATCGTGACAATCACTTTTGAAGCGACACAAATTTAACAATTAATTTTAATTATTTTATGCTTGCCCCCCTTTTTTGATTATCTTTGCCACCTGATTTTAGATTTTGGTTCCGCACGCGGAACTTGAGTTTTTGAAAGTCCTTTGTCAAATGAAAATTACAAGCGCGACATTTGCCGGAAGCAGCACGAGAGTGTCAGAGAAACCGGCGGCCAGATTGCCGGAATTTGCGTTCATAGGCAGGTCCAATGTGGGCAAGTCCTCACTCATAAATATGCTGACGGGCAGGAAGAAACTTGCAATGACCTCCTCCACTCCGGGAAAGACCAGGCTCGTAAACCATTTCCTCATCAACGGGGAATGGTATCTTGTCGATTTGCCGGGCTACGGCTACGCCAAGATATCGGCAAACGGCAGACATAAACTGGAGCAGGTCATCAGGAACTACCTGAACTTCTCGGAACAGATGCAGTTGCTGTTCGTCCTGATAGACTGCCGTCACGACCTTGTCAGGACCGATATGGAGTTTCTTGACGAACTCGGCACCGGAGACATCCCGTTTGCGATAATCTTCACCAAAGCCGACAAACTCGGCCCCGAGGCAAGATTGAGACAGACGGAAAGAATCAAGCAGCAGATTTTGGAGCATTGGGAGGAACTGCCGCCTGTGTTTGTAAGTTCTTCCGAGACCGGATTGGGGAAAGAGGAGATTCTCGACTATATCAATGAGGTCCTCAAGACGGCAAGGGAGGCAAAGGATTGACAAGCAAGACCAAATCTCTAAATACGATGCACAACGAACACAAAATGAAATTGTTTGCCTGCAGGGGCTCACGCCCGTTTGCAGAGAAGATCGCCAGACATCTCGGGATTGACCTCGGCCAGTCGGATGTGCTGACTTTCAGTGACGGCGAATTCCAGCCTTCATTCAACGAAAGCGTCAGAGGCGCGACCGTCTTCATCGTGCAGTCAACCTTCCCTCCTGTTGACAACCTTTTTGAGCTTCTCCTTATGATCGATGCCGCGAAAAGGGCATCCGCCCACGCGGTCATTGCGGTGATGCCGTATTTCGGCTGGGCACGCCAGGACCGCAAGGACAGGCCGAGGGTGTCAATCGGGGCGAAACTCGTCGCCAATGTCCTCCACGCTGCAGGATGCGACAGGGTGATGACCTGTGACCTTCACGCGGACCAGATCCAGGGATTCTTCGACTTCCCTGTGGACCACATATACGCCAGCACGGTGTTCCTGCCGTATCTGCGCGACCTTAAGATCGACAATCTCGCGATTGCCGCCCCGGATATGGGAGGCGCAAAGAGGGCAAACGCATACGCAAGATACCTCCAGTGCCCTGTGATAATCTGCCACAAGTCACGCGAGAAGGCCAATGTGGTGGGGTCCATCACGGCTATCGGCGATGTGGCAGGCAAGAATGTCATCATCGTGGATGATATGATCGACACGGCAGGCACCCTGACCAAGGCGGCCAACGTGCTCAAGGAAATGGGGGCGACCAGTGTCAGGGCCTGCGCCACACACGCGGTTTTCTCCGGTCCCGCCTATGAGAGGATTGCGGAGAGCGCACTTGAGGAAGTGATTGTGACCGACACGATTCCTTTGAGCAAGGACCCTGAGAAGCCGAAGGACAAAATCACCGTCCTGTCAATGACAGGGGTCTTCGCCGATGTCATCGACAAGGTCTATAACTACGAGCCTATCAGCCCTAGTTTTATAAACTGAGTCCCGTATGGAGATATTCATTGCCGCCGTGATCCTTGTCGGGTTGTGTGTCATCGGACTGTGCTTCAACATCATATTCCGTAAGGACGGGAAGTTCCCCGACACGGAAATCAGCACAAACCCCGAGATGCGCAAAAGGGGCATAGTTTGTGCCAAGGAGGATGAGATGAGGATGTGGGGCAGGAAGAAGGGACGGCCGTCGTGCGACAGTTGCGGGGACTGCGGCAGTTGCGGTTTTGCCTCGCGGAAAGAGTCTGACGGCAAGGCACTTCCGGAAGGAAGGGAATATGAAGAAAACACTCCCGTGAGGGAATGAATCATATAAATTAATTTGCGAAACTTGAGAATATGAGTTTAGTAGCGATAGTGGGACGCCCGAATGTGGGCAAATCCACCCTTTTCAACCGCCTTGTCGGAATGAGGCAGGCAATAGTGGATGAGACCTCAGGTGTCACCCGTGACAGGCATTACGGCAAATGCGAATGGTGCGGTCACGAGTTCTCTTTTGTTGTCACGGGCGGCTTCACCAGCAATTCCGATGACATCTTCGAAGAGGAGATCCGCAAGCAGGTGGTCCTCGCTGTGGAGGAGGCGGACCTTGTGCTCTTCCTTGTGGAGGCGCAGACCGGCATCACAGACTATGACAGCGAGATTGCCGATATGCTCCGCCGTTGCGGGAAGCCTGTTGTCACGGCCGTGAACAAAATCGATTCCGGAGAAAAGATATATGACGCTTTCCAGTTCTATTCCTTGGGACTCGGGGAGATATTCAGCATCTCGGCCGCCAACGGGGGCGGCACGGGGGAACTGCTCGACGAGATTGTCAGGGTGCTTCCTGAAGACGGGACAACTCCTGACAAGGACCATCCGGAACTTCCGCACATCACCATCGTCGGAAAGCCTAATGTCGGCAAGTCCTCCCTGATTAATGCCCTCCTGGGTGTTGACAGGAATATTGTCACCCCTCTTGCGGGGACCACAAGGGATTCCGTCTCGACCTACTACAACAAGTTCGGACACAATTTCATGCTGGTTGACACGGCAGGGATGAGGAAGAAGAACAAAGTTCACGAGGACCTTGAGTTCTACTCCGTGATGCGTTCCATCAGAGCCATCGAACATTCCGATGTCTGCATCCTGATGATTGACGCGAGGACAGGACTGGAGGCCCAGGATATGAGCATATTCAACCTCATCCACCGCAACAGGAAAGGATGCGTGATTGTCGTGAACAAATGGGACCTCATCGAGAAGGACAGCAACACGATGAAGGAGTACCGCGAGGCTCTCCAGTCCCGCATATCCCCTTTCAACGACATTCCTATCATCTTCACCTCGGTAATCAACAAACAGAGGATCCTCGATGTGCTCAATGCCGCAGCGGATGTCTATGCGAACTATTCCCGCAAGGTCTCCACATCGGTGCTCAACGAGGCTATGCTCCCTGAGATCGAGAACTTCCCTCCTCCTGCGTGGAAGGGCAAGTACATCAAGATCAAATATGTGACCCAACTGCCGACAAGATTCCCTTCATTCGCGTTCTTCTGCAATCTTCCTCAGTACATACGCGAGCCTTACAAGCGGTTCATCGAGAACAAGTTGCGGTCCAAGTTCGATTTCTCGGGATGTCCTATGGAGATTTACTTCCGCCAGAAATAGAGAGCATCATTCGGAATTAAAGGAAAATACAAAAATGGCATTTTTGCTATATTTGTCTGTCGGAATTTACTGCAAATGTGCAATAAATTCCGACACTGTTACTTCAGGATATCGCTATTCATCAAGAATTGGTGCAGCCCCATAAAGATGATTCCATCATCATTTGTATAGGTCGCGATATCGTCTCCCTGGATGACAATTTTCTGGAAAGAATCACCAATCTTCTTTAGCGGATTCAGTTCCTGATTCTTCTTGATGTCATCGGGCAAGGCATAGGCAGATTGGATATAATACTTGTCAATGCCGTTGGTTACGATGAAATCAACCTCGTACTGGATATAGGCCTGCTTTCCGTTCCTCATTTCCCGAGATTCGACAAGACCGACATCAACCATATAGTCCCTGGAACGGAGTTCATTGTAGATGACGTTTTCCATTATGTGGGTGATCTCTTGCTGGCGGAAATTCAGCCGGGCATTTCTCAGTCCCACATCCACGCAATAGTATTTCTTGAAGGACTTGTAATATTCCTTACCCTTAATGTCATACCGACGGGAACCTTCAAAGAGGAAGGAGTCGCAGATATATCCAAGGTACTTGAGCACAGTTGCTTCGTCAATCTTGATGTTCTGGATACTCCGCAGGGAGTTGGCCATCCTGGTAGGGTTGGTCAGAGAGCCGATGGCCGAACACAATCCATCGGCAATCGCCTCCAGAGCCACTTCATTCTCGATGTGGTATCTTTCAAGTATGTCGGTGAGATAGGTCTTCCTCCAAAGATCCTGCAGGTAGTTCGCCTTCTGGAGCGGGGTCTTCAGGCGAAGCATTCCGGGCATACCTCCAAAGGTGTAATATTCCTTCCACAGTTCACTGAAAGGTTCGGTCCTCCCGGTACAGAATTCTTTGAACGAGAACGGATTGCAGCGGATTTCCTGACCGCGGTCCCGGAAAATGGTGCTGATGTCTTTGGAGAGCAACTTGGCGTTGCTGCCGGTGACATATACATCAACATTGTCCTTCGCCCTAAGCCCGTTGACCAGTTTCTCAAAGCCATTGACTTCCTGAATCTCATCCAACATCACATAGTACATGCGCTTGGGGTCATTAATCTTGCTGTAAAGGTAGGCCTTCAGTTTCTCTTTATCAGCCAGCTCGCTCTGGTTGTTTTCATCGTCCATATCCAAAGAAACGATGATTATGTTCTCCTCTGGGACGCCGTCTGCAATGAGGTAATCCTTATACAAACGGGTAAGAAGGCAGGACTTCCCGCAACGCCTTGGTCCGGTAACCACTTTCGCAGAACCGTTCTCTCTGCTATCAATCAGTTTCTGGAGATAAACATCTCTTTGTATATATCCTGGCATTTTAGTAATTCATTAAAGTGTTCTTTATAAGCATAATGCGTTCTCGGTATTCGGAATTTACTGCAAATATACAATAAATTCCGATTCGAATTGAAAACAAAGGCTAAATCTTATTCGACCGGCAACACCACAATGTTTTGCAGAGCCGGAATAATACACGATTAGAAACGAAACCCGGCGCTTTGTCGTCATCCGGAAATTCCGGAATCGGATAAAGCACCGGTGGTTTCAAGGCGCGGAAATCGGCGGTTTTCGCCGATTCCTGCTAGTATGCCTGTTCGATGTTCCAGACGTAGGCCCTCAAGCCCAGCCCCGGAGTCTCCTTGTCCTTGGCTATGACCATATCCATTATAGGGCGGACCTTTTCATCAGGGACGATGGTCAGAAGGGCGTTGTTCATCGTAGGCCAGGCGTGGTTGCCCAGATGGGGTTCGCCCCCGACGGAGCCACGGCCTTCGATGTCCCTCCACATTGTGAAGCCCCTCTGGCCGAACTGCTCCAGGAGCGCGTCGGCTATTTCCATATTGTAGGCCTGGTTGTATGCTATAAATATCGCTTTCATAATTCAATCAATTTTGGATGATCAAGCATTTTTTGCGGCGAGCTTCGCAGCCTTTCTCCTCTTTCCGTTTTCCTGCCAGGTGGCGAATGAACAGTACAGTGTCGGGATGATGACAAGGGTTACAAGAGTCGAGACTGAAAGTCCCCACGCCACAGTCATACCGAGGGAGCGCCACATCTCGGAACCTTCTCCGCGTCCCACGGCCATAGGAATCATACCGAGGACAGTGGTGAGGGTCGTCATAAGGATAGGACGCAGACGGCTTCTTGCGGCTGTCACGCAGGCATCCCTGATTGTCATACCCCTCTCGCGGCAGAGGATGGTGTAGTCGATGAGCACGATACCGTTCTTCACCACGATACCCATCAGAATCAGCACTCCGATCAGGGCCATAACACCCATAGGGGTTCCGGTGATGGTCAATCCGAGGATGACACCCACGAAGGCGAACGGTATTGAGAACATAATCACGAACGGACTCATAAACGACTCGAACTGCGATGCCATCACGATGTAAACAAGGATGATAATCAGGGCAAGCAGCATAAACAGCTGTCCGAACATCTCCTGCTGGTCCTCGAATGAACCGGCGATCTTCACCGAAAGTTCAGACGGAATGTCCGTGGTGGAAATGATGTTCTGCGTCGTCTCGACAACATCACTGAGGGCATATCCGTCAGCCACGACTCCTGAGACGGTGATCATACGCTCACGGTTCTTCCTCTCAATCTGAGGCGGAGTTGAACTCTCGACGACAGTACCAAGGTCCTTGATGCGGATTCCCCGGCCCTGATTGTTGTAAACGATGATGTTCTCGATGTCCTCTATGCCGGTACGGAACTCAGGCGCGTAACGCACACGTATGTCGTACTCGTCACCGTCCTCACGGTAGTAAGACTGTACGGAACCGTTCATCGCCGCACTCAGGTAGGAAGCCGCAGTGGTGCTGTTCAGACCGTTGACGGCAAGTTTGGTTCTGTCGAAGTCCACCTGATACTCAGGGGTATATTCATCACGGCTGAGGGTCACCTGTGAGCATCCTCCGGCCTCAAGCATCTTGTTCTTGATGACGTTGGCGATGCGGTCGGTAGTCGCGAAGTCATATCCGTAGATTTCCACGTCAACTGTTGAAGCGCCGCCCTGTCCGCCGCTGCCTTCGGTCACTTTCGCTTTCTTGACCTGAGGATAGCGGGCTATGATCTCACGGACCACGTCGGCAATCTCGGAGCAGGAACGTTCCCTCTTCTCCATACTTCCAAGGTCTATGTTGTAGGAGATGATGTAGGAGCCGTTGGTCTGCATTGAAGCGAAGGCGTTGTCGGTGTCAGCCTGTCCGAGTGAATAGGAGCAGACCTTCACCTCGGGAGTCGCTGCGACAATTTCCTCGTAAAGGTTTTTTGCAAACTCTCTTGTCACATCCTGTGATGTTCCCACAGGCAGTTCAATAGAGATTGAAAGCCTACCGGAGTCGGACTTAGGGAAGTACTCGGTCTTCATCATAGGGGCGAGGAAGATGATGCAGGCTGCAAAGACGGCAAGAGCCGTGCAGACCACAACCGTCCTGTGTTTGAGGGCTCCCCTGATCAGGCGTGCATATCCCCTTGAAATCCAGTTCAGGAACCTGTTGAATGTCCCGAAAATCGCCTTGTGGACCTTGCCGGTCTTAGGCTTGGTGGAAAGGAACTGCGAGCAGAGCATCGGGATGAGGGTCAACGCACCGACGGTGGATACTATCATAATGATGCTGACAATCCATCCCAGCTGGCGGAACATAATTCCGGCCATACCGCTGATCATCGTCAGAGGCAGGAACACGGCAAGCATTGTCAAAGTTGAAGCCACGACTGAAATACCCACCTCCTGGGTCGCGTGAACGGCGGCCTCCTTAGGTTTCGCACCTCTCTCAAGATGCGTGGAGATGTTCTCCAAAACCACGATGGCATCATCCACGACCATACCGATTGCAATGGAAAGGGCGGACATTGAGATGACATTCAAAGTGTTGCCCGTCGCCATCAGATACATCAGGGATGCAAGCAGTGAAATAGGGATGGAAAGCACGATGATGAAAGTGGCCCTCCACCTTCCGAGGAAGAGATACACAACCAGCATCACGACTATGAAGGTAATTATGATGGTCTCCTTCAGGGAGTTGATACTGTTGATGATGTTTGACGAAGAGTCGATGACAGTAGTTATGTGAACATCGGACGGAAGGTCCTTCTCAATCTTCTTGAGTTCCTTCTTCACTCCCTTGATGACATTCACGGTGTTGGCGTCAGCCTGCTTCTGGATGACGATCTGCGCACTGCGGTTTCCGTTGGTGTAGGCCTCCTGTGACTTCTCCTCGGAGCCGTCCACAACCCTTGCCACATCACGGAGATAGACAGCGTTTCCGCCTGAATATCCCACGACGACGTCGAGCATTTCCTCAGCACTGCTGAACTCCTTCTCCACACGCAGGGAATAGGTGTTGGATCCGATGTCGATGTTTCCGCTCGGTACGTTCCTGTTCTCTGCTGCGAGCACGCTTGAGATTCCGGAAACAGTAAGGTTGTAGGCCTCAAGTTTGTTCGGGTCGCAGTAAACCTGTATTTCCCTTTTCGGAGCTCCGCTCACGGAGACAGTACCGACGCCTGATACCCTTGCCAACGGAGTGGAGACCTTGTCGTCCAGAATCTTGTCGAGGGCAGGAAGGCTCTCGTCAGCCGAAGCGGAGAGGACCATAATAGGCATATCGTCCGCACTGAACTTGAAGATCACCGGAACGGAAGCGCCGTCAGGGAGCTGTGAGTTCACAAGGTCCAGTTTGTCACGCACGTCGTTGGTGGCGACATCAATGTCAACGCCCTCGTTGAATTCCATTATGATTACGGAGATATTCTCCTTTGACCTCGATGATATGTTCTTGAGGTCGCTGACTCCGTTAAGGGAGTTTTCCAGAAGCTTTGAGAGGTTCGTCTCAATGTCTTCCGCACTGGCACCCGGATACGATGACATCACCATTACGACATTGGCATCGAATTTCGGATAACGGTCTATTGATATGTTTATCAGCGAGAAAATTCCGAAGATGGCCAGCGCAATGAACACAAGCGTCGTGGTCACCGGATTATTTACCGCTTTTCTGTATATGCTCATATTATTCTATTATTTTTCAACGGTAACTTTGACTCCGTCCTTCAGCCTTACCTGGCCTTCGGTTACAATCACATCCCCGTCATTGATGCCGTCAAGTACTTCGTACTCAGCTCCGAGACGGCGGCCGAGGGTTATTTTCCTGTAGGAAACCGTGTTGTCATTGTTCAGCACGTAAACGAACCTCTCACCTGAACCTGCCTGCTTGACGACTGCGACATCAGGGATGACCACATTGTCCTCAGTGCCGAACTTGACAGTCACGCGCGCATACATTCCCGGACGGAGTGACTTGTAGTTGTTCGTCACAAGAATCTCAGCTTTGAAAGTGTGTGTGGCGGAGTCAATCGTCGGATTGATTCTGTTGACCTTTCCGTAGAAGACCTTCCCCGGGAAAGCCTCGACAGTGATTTCCACAGTGTCACCTTTCTTTACCTTGGTGTA
The DNA here is from genome assembly GCA_051878235.1 of Candidatus Cryptobacteroides sp. Classification (GTDB taxonomy): domain Bacteria; phylum Bacteroidota; class Bacteroidia; order Bacteroidales; family UBA932; genus Cryptobacteroides. The sequence goes on along the minus strand of JBJEJS010000196.1, from coordinate 3,716 downwards.
CTCGGATTCGGAAATTCCGACATAGAGTTTCACCGGCATAATCTGCTCTACGACATAAATAGGCTGTCCCATAGAGAACATATCCCCCTTGTCGTAGTTGCGGGCGGTGATGACTCCGTCAATCGGCGAACGGAGAACGGTGTTCTCAAGAAGGTTCTCGTAGGAGGATTTGCTCACATTGTAGGCAAGTTCAATCGCATCCAAATCTGATTTTGAGAGTCCGCCTGCCTCATACAGCCCTTTGAGACGCTGGTACTCAATCTCCTTGTTCTTCATCTGAAGTTCTGCCTGCTGGAGATTGACCTTGTCAATTTCAGCGACAATCTGTCCGGCCTTGACGAAGTCGCCGACCTCAACATTGATTTTCTGGATTCTTCCGACAGTCTGCGGAGCTATATTGTTCTTTATGTTGGCCTCGACAGTGGAGGTGTAGGTGGCCAGCTGGTCCACGGAACGGCTGTGCGCTGTTGCTACAGCCACAGTTGGAATGACCTCGGCAGCCTCTGCCTGAGGTTTTGACGATTTTCCGTTGCCGCATCCTGCCACAAGCGGGAGGATTGAGGCAAACAACAGGGTTTTCAATGCATTTTTCATATATCTACCTTTTTATTATTCAACAAAATCCTTTCCGAGCGTCTGCTCGAGTTGAGCCTTGGCGACCACGAAATTATATATGGCCTGAGACTCGCTGAGCTTAGCCTGCGTCAGCGCAAGTTGCGCGTCATTCAGTTCGATGAGGGTGCTGCGCCCGACCTGGTACGACCTCTCGGCAATGTCATATCCTTTCTGCGCCGTACCTACCGCCTCCTGGGCGGCATAGTAACTTTTCATATTCGTTTCCATCGTGTTCAGGCTCTGACGGATGGCAATCCTGAGATTGCGCTCGGTGTCCTGAGTCTGGAGCTGAATCTGGTTGTATTGGTTCTTTGCCTGGCGCACATCGTTGATTCTCTTTCCTCCGGTGATGATCGGAATGGAGAGTCCTACGCCGACGTAGGAATACGGAGTCCATCTGAACTGGCTGAACTTCACGTCGTTTGCCATTGAGTTGAAACTGAAGTTGAACTGCGCTGCAAGGGTCGGGATGTAGGCATATTTCTGAAGCCTTATGTTCCTTGCGAGCTGCTCAGCCTGGATGGCGAGCTGGCGCATAGTGGTGTTCGCGTCAAGGGAGACGGAATCGTGCTGGTGGATGTCGTAGAACATATGCTCGGAGTAATCCTCAAGGCTTCCTGCAATGTCGATGTCCATATCAAGGTCCACTCCCATCAGGGCCTTGAGCTGCCACAATGACAGGATGACGGAACTTTCCGCATTGTACACATTCGGAATTGCATTTGCGACAGTCGTCTTGGAGCGTGTGAGCTCAAGTTCGGAAGCCTTCTGCGCATTGTACTTCTTCTCGGTCTCCTCGTAATTCTTCAGCGCGTTCTCGTAAACTTCCTTATAGACATTGAACGCCTCCTTGGCCAAAAGGGTCGTGTAGTAGGCGTTCTTAACCTGGGTGATCATATCCAGACGGGATGCACGGGCCTTCTCAACGGCAAGGTCAACGGACTTTCCGGAAATCTTGATGCTTTCCCACAGCTGGGCGTTCACAAGGGGCAGGGCGGCTGAGACACCGAAGCTCAGCGTGTTGAGACGGCCCACTTCCATTCCGTCCGCAAGAGCGTTGCCCGCAGACGCGGAGCCTTCACCTGAACCTGTACCGGAGCCTTCACCTGAGCCTGTACCCGTCGAAGAACCGGCACCGCCCTTCAACGCGCTCAAATCAACATCCATATACATCACCTGTCTCTTGATTGTCCTCTGATAGGAGCCTGACAGGTCAATTTGAGGAAACAAGGATGAGTATGTGCTCTTCTTTGCATACTCGTTACGCTTGATTTCCATATCCGCCACCTTGACGGACAGATTCTCACTCAGCGCAATCTGAAGCGCCTGTTCAAGAGTGATGACAACGGGGGTCCTGGCTGTGTCGGCCGTTTCAACGGCCTGAGGCTCGTCTGCTGTCGTGTCCCTGTACTGCGCCCTGGCAGAGAGGGACACCAGCAGAAGAGAGGCCATCCCCAAAAGTGATACAAACTTTTTCATTCTTTCCTATTAAATCTTATTCTAAAATGCGCGGCGGACATTAAATCTATAATCGTGCCACAGAGACACACCGTTTTGGTCATTACTTCTAATCTGTTGGTCATTTTTGATAAATAGATTATATTTGCAGCCCGAACCAGCCGAAATAACATTCACAAATGAGACTTATATCTTCAAAACAAATTCTGAAATACAATTTCATTGAAGACTACATCTACGGATGCGAGCTCAAGGGAGAGCACACAGGGACCTTGGAGAACAATTCCCTCAAAGGTTTCAATATGCTCATAACCATACTCAGGGGCAGGATTTACTGCACCTTCGGGGATAAAGAATACACACTGGAACACGGACATTTCGTGAACATCCCTTCATTGGCATTGCTGACCAAGATAAGGTACAGTCCTGATTTTCATGGATTTGTCATTATGGCAAACGAAAAACTGACAAGCGACATCTTCCTCAACAAGCCGCCGTTCCCGCCTTCCCTGATGGCGAAGATGAGAGGTCAGGGGAAAGGCAATTATATTCCTTTATCCTACAAGGAGCTGAAAATCCTGGCAGAGGATATGAACAATCTCATCGGTTCACTCGGAAACAAGAACCATCATTTCGCAAGGGAGCTGAACTACGCACTTTATTACATACTCCTGATTGACCTTGCCAGTGCCATTTACGAAAGATATGGAGAGGAGAGCAGTCTGGACCACACTGACAATCTGTCACGCTCGAACCTTCTGTTCAGGAATTTCCTGATGCTGGTCAAGGACAACATAACCAGGGAGGGCGGGGTGTCCTTCTACGCGGACGCGCTTTTTATCTCAAAGCAGTACCTCGCGATGATTGTCAAGGAAAATGTCGGTAAGCCCATCAGCGTCTTTCTCGCAGAAGCGAGGTACGAAATCGCCGCGCAGATGCTCAGGGATGCAAGAATGAGCATCCAGCAGGTCTCCGACACGATGAATTTCCCTGACCAGTCAACCTTCGGAAAATTCTTCAAGAGACATTCTGGAATGTCGCCGCTGCAATACCGCAAGTCAATCCTGAAGAATCTGCTTCTGAACAGGACAGAAACGGAACTGTGACATTTTGTCACATCCGGAGCGGTGAGCTGCGCACCAGGACCTATTTCAGGCTCCTTGCGTAATGGGTCGGTTCCCTGTGCGGTTTCTGGGGCTGTTCTATCATTGCACTTTGTCCCTTGACAAGGCTGTAAATGATGAAGCCTATTCCGAGCAGGATGAAAGGAATGCTGAGAAGCTGTCCCATATTCAGGACCATTGACTCCTCGAATCCGACCTGGGGTTCCTTGATGAACTCTATCAGGAAACGCATCCCGAAAAGGACGGTGAAGAAGATGCCGATGATGGTGCCCCTCTTGAGTTTCGGAAGGCGGTATTTGTAAAGCCCCATCAGAACGAGCCCGAGGATGAGGTAACTGAGCGCCTCATAAAGCTGGGTAGGATGCTTCGGCAGGGTCTCTCCCCTCAATTCAAAGACAAATCCCCAAGGCAGATTTGTCACGTCACCGTAAATCTCGGAGTTACAAAGGTTTCCAAGACGGATGAACATTGCCGCGAAGCACACCGGGATGCAAAGTCTGTCAAGAATCCAGAGAAAGT